>NZ_APIY01000472.1:0-3143 GCF_000426905.1 Dolichospermum circinale AWQC131C | reverse complement strand
CCAATTGTAGGCTGACTCGTGCTTCTGATATAAGCTCTGACTTATATCCTTTTGATGTTATTTCTGCCAATCTTATTTGGGGATTTGTCATATCTTGAATATCTTGCGTCTATTTAATACACTCAATGCAACTGAATTTAACAAACACCATAAGTTACACCTAGTTCTTTTAACCATCTACGATAGGCAACTGTGCATTTATCTGATGGCACATGGATTTCCTGTGGCAACCATTGCGTGTTTATCTGCTTTGGCGGTAACAGTGGTAAACGCGTTGGCTGTTGGGAATGTAGGATCCGAATATCTTCTTCTATTGTTTGGTCATATCCAGCTAGTAGCTTTGACTCCAATGTTTTAAAGTCCAAATTTTCAGGGCTATTCCACATTATCAAATAACGCAATACGCTGTTGTCTTCATCAATCGGTGTTACCAGCATCAAATCGACTATCCGAATTTCAGAGGCTTCCGTACTGCTGTATTGGCATAAAGGATGACTCATGCTGTACCAAATAACCATTGAGTCATCTTTATTACTATTGTTAAACTTTGATGTATGTAGTTGATAATTACCCATAGTCAGGCCATCTTTGTCCACTTTCACCTCAAGGTCTTCAACTTGTGCGTGGTGGCGATCGCCTAACCCGCCATCGTGGATAAAAGGAAAATGAGATACATCTAAGGAATTATCCATCACACGAAACGCACTAGCTTGAATCAAGTAAGACTTAGTATAAGTCTTGTGATAATTCGGATCGTCCCATTCGGGGAACTCAGGTATATCATTCACAGGATTCCCTAAACAGACCCACACTAAGCCGTAGCGTTCCTGGCAATGATAGGTCTTGGCTTGTGCATTTGCTGGAGGTATCATGTCAGGGTGAGCCGGGATCTGTACGCATTTACCTGCTTCATTGTATCTCCATCCGTGATACGCACAAACCAAAGTATGATTCGCTATTTCTCCCATAGACAGAGCCACACCTCGGTGGGGGCAGTAGTCTTGCCATACCTGTATGGGTGAATTAGGTTCATCACTGCGCCATAGTAACAATTTAACTCCCAACAAACTAGCTGTGGTGATACTTCCTGGTTTACAATCTTCTCCGTTGGCGACTACGTACCAGTTGTTGATTAAGATTTGGTCGGCATTTGTCATAATTGTCTCCTAGTTTTACCAGCCAGCAAGGCGTAAGTCAGAAAATCTGACATTATTTAATTTGGTATTGCTGAATTAAGGTCTTATTTTCAGATAAGGCGATCGCTCCTATGTAAGATAGACTGAAAAATCACCTTATATTTACTGTAACCAAAGTTGTAATCTTTGTTCATCCCAGTTTAATAGATTGGCTAGTTCTTCTATCTCTCGCTGAAAATGCTTCATAAGTTTTAATCGCAGTTCAGGGTCAATTTTCTTTGGTCGTTGAGGTTGTCCGAATTTTCCTATATCATAAAATAAAAATTTGACCAAATCGGCATAAGAACTACTTTCTAATTTGTTCACAAAATGAGGATACTTGCAAAAAAACGACCGAACTGCAATATTAGGAAGTGGTTTTGAAGGATTTTTCACTTTTATTTCTGCTGGAAAGTTAGGGTCTACTCCTAAGAATTCAAGAGTTTGGCGGTAAGTCTTAGCTGTATCTTTGACAAATTCATTAAAGAGAATTATATGAAGATTTTCCTTACCAAAAATCTGGAGGTATCTTCTTACTTGAGCCGAATACTTTACCCAATCAAAATAAAGTAAGAATTTTATTTCCTTGCGTGATTTTGGTAGTTTGCTACCTTTCTTTCGCTCTTCTTGAGCGGCTAAAGCTTCGCCAAAATCTAAAATATCTTCGTCTTTCCATAACAAAAAATCCCCATGCAAAGAATAAAGCATATCGGGAGGATTGCGAAGCATAATTATTATTTTTGCATCAGAACAAAATTCTTTTATCTGTTGAGCTGCTACTTCAGAATATAGATATTCAGGAGATGATTCTCCTATATATTTAGCATTACCTGCTGAGTCAAAAAGCTGTAAATAATTAGAAATTTCTTTGATTTTCCCCGCAAAACAATCAATATCGCGAGAGAAATAATGAGGTTCTTTTTGGGAAGACATGAAAATTTCAGGATGTTGACCCAAGTAGTTGTGCATGGATGTAGTTCCACATTTAGGAGCACCAACAACAAATAAATTTGGTTTTTTCATAAGGATATCCGGTAAGTGGGAAACTCAGTGGCTTTAGCCCTGAGAGGAAAGCGACACGGGCGGTTTTAACCGCGGGGAATCAACAAGTAGTTTTTTTGTTCTTTAATTAATAAATCCGCGAATGTCTTTAAGAAAATCTAAAGTGTCTTTTAGCATTATAATGGCTTCTCCATACTTTCTGTAGTTCTTAACTTGCTCAATTGGCGATAAGTGGGCAACTCTGGATCTAAGCTTCGCATCATTGGAGCCTGATTCAACAGCCGCTTCATCAATCCTATTGGGGTAATCATTATGTAAAATAAAACCCCTAAAATAATTCGTGTTTGTATCCGACCTAAAACAAGTCCAATCCTCATCCAGTTTTTGTAAACAAAATTTAAAGTTGCGGGTGTGAGTTGATGCCCCAATCCCATCCAAACGGAGGTGGTTGCCCACTATCCTACACCATCTAAGCACAAAATGGCAGCACGCTCAACCAGATGGGCATGGCTGTGATAAACGAGCTAAATCCTTTTGGCGCATGGGCTAAATAGGTTTCCAACAATCGCTCGAACTTGACTAATGGCTTGTCGTAAAAAACAAGTTGTAACTTGATTCCTGCTTGTTTTAGACAGTAAGCGATCGCTCCAATAGGAAAACTAGCATCGTGCTTTCGTCTTGAAAAACGTTCTTCCTGGGCTGCGGCAACGATTTCGCCATCAACCACCATAGCGGCAGCGCTATGGTGGTAGTAAGCTGAAATTCCTAAGATATGCATTTCAACACCTTTTCGTCGGGTATAATTTGACTCTCTTCCCCGTTATTACTATTGGCAATCTTATAGGCAATCATTTGATAAAAACGAACCATTAAGATGACTCCAGATAGGAGTGGACTCAAAACCATACCTAACCAGATACCGATACCTCCCCAACCTAAAATGATTGCCATGAAATAGCTTCCTGC
>NZ_APIY01000471.1:0-30991 GCF_000426905.1 Dolichospermum circinale AWQC131C | reverse complement strand
CGGAGAAACCCTGAACAACTACTTACCCAACACCAACAAATAAACCCCCATTTTTGGACACCAGCAGACCCAGAATATCCCCAACTATTGCGAGAAATTCGTACTCCACCCCCACTGTTGTATTATCGAGGTGAAATTGATTTACAGGAAAATTCAGGACAAAAACCCCTGGTAGGAATTGTGGGAACTCGTCAACCCACAGAATACGGAATTAAATGGACTCGTCAAATTAGTACCGCATTAGCAAAAAATGGTTTTACCGTTGTTTCTGGTATGGCCGAGGGAATAGACACCGAAAGTCATTCAGCAACATTGAAAGCTGGAGGAAGAACAATAGCAGTTATGGGAACAGGTGTAGATGTTATTTATCCCCATAAAAATCGAGATTTATATCAACAGATTTTGAAATCTGGGATAGTAATTAGTGAATATCCCGCAAAAACGCCACCGAACCGCACCCATTTTCCCCGTCGAAATCGAATTATTGCTGGTTTGAGTCGTGCGGTATTAGTTATGGAAGCGCCGCTAAAATCTGGTGCTTTAATTACAGCTACCTATGCTAATGAATTTAATCGAGATGTTTATGCGTTACCGGGAAAAATTGATGATCAACCATCACAAGGTTGTTTAAAATTAATTAGTCAAGGTGCGGGTTTAATTAATCATGAACTTAATGAATTATTAATCATGTTGGGAGCAATTCCCCAAATAGATATAGAAACAGAAACACCTTTAGTTAAATCTCCTCCTATACCTAACTTAGCACCGGAATTACAACAGATAATAAATATTTTAGCTGTTGATGCTTTATCTTTTGATTTTATTATTCAAAAAACAGGTATGAATGCTGCAATAGTATCCAGTTCTTTATTACAGTTAGAACTTATGGGTTTAGTTACCCAACTTCCGGGAATGCGATATCAAAAATGTTGAAATGACTCTCGGAAAGTCCTTAACGGGTGACAAGTTGTTTAGCTATCTTGTCACCCGTTAAGGTTTTCGGGGCTTCTTTGCCCCTATTTTTTTATAGCTGTAGCCAGGTTACTTAGGAGGCTGCTTTCACCACTTTTGCTCGGCTATCAAGTCTGGTCATTATGGTTTATGTCCTCATCTTAATGGCTACACCTATACCTCCTTATTTTCTAAAATTATTGGCACATCTCATCTTCAACCACCTTGTCACCAGTTAAGAGTCCAAAGTCCAGTAAATATTGAAGCACTTGGTTAACACACTGCTCAATAGTAAATCTATCAGTTTGACAGATAATATCTGGATTTGTTGGTTCTTCATAAGAGTCAGAAATGCCAGTAAAACTCTGGATTTCTCCTGCTCTGGCTTTAGCATAAAGTCCTTTAACATCACGGGATTCGCAAACTTCTAAGGGAGCTTTAACATAGATTTCAATAAAATTGTTAGATGTCTGTTTCAATTCATCTCGAATTTCATGATAAGGGCTGATAGCAGCAACGAGTGCTATGATACCATTCCGACTCAGCAAATTAGCAACAAAGCCAATACGGCGAACATTTATGTCTCGGTCTTGCTTGCTGAATCCTAATCCTTGTGAAAGAAAAGTGCGGACTGTATCACCGTCTAACAATTCTGTGGAATAATTCTGCTTTTGGAGTTTTTGCACTACTCTAGAAGCAATAGTTGTTTTACCAGCCCCACTTAGCCCTGTAAACCATAGCACTGCACCTTGTTGTTTCACGTTCATTTGAATTTGAGTTTTTCTTAGCGTACAAAATTCCCGCTTGGGTACAATCTAGCCATCGGGGCTGCTTTCTGCCCTTCTTGTTGACAAAGCCCAGACGCAATCATTTTTCCTGCCAACTGATGCCCCGAAGCATTCCAATGCCCTACACAGCCAAGAGTATCCTCAAACCCGTATAGGCAAGTATTGTTCTGTTCGGTATAGTCCAGCAAAGTCGGGCTGAGATTAAGTACACTAAAGCCCTCACCCTCACCCAAAGCTGTAATTCGGTTCTCAGAATAAAACCAATCAGTCACACCAAATGCTTGCATTTCTTTTTGACGCGCTGAAGGATCGCGTTGAAATGGACCGCCAAAGGTAACAACTACAAAATCTGCTTTCTTCGCAATCACCTCATCGTGCATTAAGCTAATCAGTTTCTCTGTGACTTGCCATGCCTGTTGCCATTCAGGGTCAGTAGGTGGTTTGTAGATATTATTATCAATCCAGCTCGAATTTTGATCGTGTCTTCCAGTGCTAAATAACGGCTCCTCTATTGCTTGAGGAGAAAGCACTCTATTAAGGTTTTTAAGAGAATCTTGTATGATGTTCGCAACCTGTAAAATCCGCAAGTGGTCTTTTATTTTGATATAAGCTTTGCCCCACCATGTCAGCTTTGAGCGATAAGTATCTGTACTGATAAACGAAGTATCAACAACCAGATCACCGTCTTTTAATAGAAAAAACGGTTTTAGTAAAGCTTGTTCACCAGCATAGAGTTTCTGACTGATAGCATGGGAGTTATCACTAATGTCGTTGCCAGTATAAAAATTCAGCACTACCATATCAGGTGAATAGTCCCAAACTTTCTCCCGTAGGGTAATTAGTTCTTGGTCTGTTCCATAACCAGTAACCCCGAAATTAATCACTTCCACCTTTCGTCCAGCCAAAGCTGTACAACTACTTAATTCTCGTTCTATAACTGCCGCAAAACCTTTATCCAACGGCACTTGCAAACTCTCTACAAAGGAATCTCCCAACAGCGCTATCCTGAAGGTATTTTCTGGTTTGACCTTAGTGTGTTCTTGGTCTCGGAATCCATCACTATTCATCTGGACGTAAGCTTCACCTTCGGTTTGATACCAACCGGAAACATGAGGTCGCCCTACCCAACCTCTGTGTTCATTGATGGTATGGAATGCTACGTGTTCGATACCAGCAATACGTAAGCCAATTTCAATGAATACTACTCCAAAGATTAGCCCGCAGAAAATCAAACTTCCGATTAATGCTGTCTTTACCCAACCCTTCAAGTTACTCATATGGCAATTTTTAAAAAAGAGTGTAAATGAACGGCGCGATCGCAGAAGATTGAGCGAAGACAATTAGCGCCCCCAAGGATACCAGGGTGACGATCAGGGGAATCAACAAGTAGTTTTTTTGTTCTTTAATAAATCCGCCAATGTCTTTAAGAAAATCTAAAGTGTCTTTTAGCATTAGAATGGTTTCTCCATACTTTCTGTAGTTCTTAACTTGCTCAATTGGCGATAAGTGGGCAAATCTGGATCTAAGCTTCGCATCATTGGAGCTTGATTCAACAGCCGCTTCATCAATCCTATTGGGGTAATCATTATATAAAATAAAACCCCTAAAATAATTCGTGTTTGTATCCAACCTAAAACAAGTCCAATCCTCATCCAGTTTTTGTAAACAAAATTTAAAGTTGCGGGTGCGATTATTGCCCAAATCCAGAGAATTACTGCAATAACCCAAGGGATAACTGACAAGGAATGATGCCGTATAAATGGTAGTAAAAAGCCAAATAAAACTGCCACTATGGAACCGCCGATCAGTCCAAATTCACGCAATCCTTTTTGGTTAAGTTCCTTTATCTGTTCCATCTTTATTTACTACTTTTTTTGTGGGAAATATTAACTCCTGAGTTAATCTAACTCGAATTCTTGTTGCCACGACTCATCACTATTTCCCTGTGGCTGTTCAGATTTGACCAACAAGAAATTCTCCATAACCAAATAGTCCATTTCAGTTCTCATAAAGCATCGATAAGCATCTTCGGGAGTACAAACAATTGGTTCGCCGCGTACATTGAACGAAGTATTGACTAAGACAGCACAACCAGTTCGTGCCTCAAAATGACGAATTAACTCATAGTAACGAGGATTGGTTTCCTTGTGAACTGTCTGAATACGAGCTGAGTAATCAACATGAGTGACCGCAGGAATTTGGGAACGAGGAACATTCAGCTTCTCGATTCCAAATAACTGTTGTTGCTCTTGTGTCATGGGAATGTGCAGATTCTCCTTGATTGGTGCTACCAGTAGCATATAAGGACTAGGACGATCAAGATCGAAGTAGTCGGAGACCCGCTCAGCCAAGACTGAAGGAGCAAACGGACGGAAGGACTCACGATATTTAATTTTCAGGTTCATGACCGATTGCATTTTGGGACTCCGTGAATCGCCAATAATCGAACGACTCCCCAAAGCACGCGGACCAAACTCCATTCGTCCAGAAAACCAGCCAACAACATTTCCCTGTTGTAAAATTTCTGCGAGGCGAGGCATAAGTTCGCTATCAGCGAGTCGCTGGTAAGGTATATTAGCAGAATTGAGATACTCGAGAATCTCAGCTTCGCTAAAGCTAGGTCCAAGATAAGAACCCTTCATGCGATCGCCTGATGTTGGAGTACGGGGTTTTTCATGGTATTCATGCCAAATCGCTAATGCTGCTCCGACTGCACCACCTGCATCTCCGGCTGCGGGTTGAATCCAAATATCTTTGAAGTCACTTTCTCGCAGAATTCGTCCGTTGGCTACGCAATTGAGGGCGACACCACCTGCTAAACATAGATACTCTGCACCCAGTTCTTTTTTGACAGTTTTAGCCAAACGCAGTACCACTTCTTCAGTCACCTTCTGGATGGAACTGGCCAGATCCATTTCTCTTTGGGTGATTTTTCCTTCTGGTTTGCGTGGTGGTTCCCCAAACAAATTATGAAACTTATGATTGGTCATGGTTAAACCAACCGTGTAGTTGAAGTAGTCTATGTTCAAACGAAAAGTGCCATCTTCTTTGAGATCCAACAGATGGTTGAGAATTTGGTCTACATATTTGGGTTTGCCGTAGGGAGCTAAACCCATAAGTTTATACTCACCTGAGTTAACTTTGAATCCGGTGTAGTAGGTAAAGGCTGAATAAAGCAACCCGATGGAGTGGGGAAAATGAATTTCCCATTGGGGTGTGAGTTGATGCCCCAATCCCATCCAAACGGAGGTGGTTGCCCACTCTCCTACACCATCTAAGCACAAAACGGCAGCACGCTCAAAAGGACTGGGAAAAAAAGCAGAAGCCGCATGGGCTTGATGATGTGAGGTAAATAATAGAGGCGGCAATTGAGAAGTTTTGCACTCCTCCAAGAGTGCCAATTCTTTTTTTAGGATTGTTTTTAGGTAAAGCTTTTCTTTTAGCCAGATGGGCATGGCTGTGATAAACGAGCTAAATCCTTTTGGCGCATGGGCTAAATAGGTTTCCAACAATCGCTCAAACTTGACTAATGGCTTGTCGTAAAAAACAATTTGATCGATATGTTGTAACTTGATTCCTGCTTGTTTTAGACAGTAAGCGATCGCTCCAATAGGAAAACTAGCATCGTGCTTTCGTCTTGAAAAACGTTCTTCCTGGGCTGCGGCAACGATTTCGCCATCAACCACCATAGCGGCAGCGCTATGGTGGTAGTAAGCTGAAATTCCTAAGATATGCATTTCAACACCTTTTCGTCGGGTATAATTTGACTCTCTTCCCCGTTATTACTATTGGCAATCTTATAGGCAATCATTTGATAAAAACGAACCATTAAGATGACTCCAGATAGGAGTGGACTCAAAACCATACCTAACCAGATACCGATACCTCCCCAACCTAAAATGATTGCCATGAAATAGCTTCCTGCCAACCCAAGACCCCAGCCTACTAAGTTCATTAACAACGGCACGAACGTATCTTGCAACCCTATCAAAGCCCCAACAGTAATTATTTGAATACTGTAAAAAATTTGGAATAATCCCGACAAAGCGAGAAAAGAAGTTGCTGTCTTAACTGCTTCGATATTCTCTGGATTGTTTATATTTAAATAAATTCCCGCAATTTGATATGGAAGCAACCAGAAAATGAGTGCCGCAGCACTGGCAAAAATGGCACCAATCGTAATCCCAATTGATGCTGCCCTTCTTGCACCCAACGGTTTTTTTTCTCCCAGGGTCTGAGCTACTCTCGTGACAGCAACATTGCCGACTCCGAGTGGTATTACCATCGCCATCGCTGCTGTTTGGGCTGCAATCTCATGGGCTGCTAATGTTGCTGTTCCTACATACCCTGCTAGCCAAGCGTTGACGTTCAATACTACTGATTCCGCTCCCAATAGAAAACCCATAGGCCATCCAGTTTGAAAAATTTTGACAAACGTCTGTTTATCAAACTGACGCATATAGCGGAAAAGTTGATAATCTCTAACTTTTGGGGAGAAAATCAGCAAGATAACTCCCGCTATAAAACTAACCCAAAAAACCAGAGTACTTGCCCAGCCTATTCCAGCTAAACCAAGTTGAGGAAGACCAAATTTACCGAACATTAAGACATAATTGGCAGGGGCATTTAAGAGCAGCCCTAGTACCATAGTGACAGTTATCAATCGGGTGAGGTTGACAGCAGAGGCAATGCCTCTTAAGATCTTAATACCAAGTGCAGCAGGAAAGCCCCACACAATTGAGTGTAAATAGGTTTTTGTCACTAAAACATTGCTTTCTTCTTGACCTAATAGCAGCAAGATAGTATCGGTATGCCAAAGCAGAAGCATTGCGGGTAAAGACAACGCAACTGCTAGCCATATTTGTCCAGATGCAATACGACTAACTTGATCTATTTTGTTTGCCCCAAAAGCCTCGGCTGCTTGTGCTCCTCCTACTAAAAACATACTAGAGCAGGTAAAGAATAAAGCCAAAAAAGTGATCGCACCCAAAGCACCACCGGCCAAAACTTGTGTACCAAGTAAACCCATCATGACTACATCCACTGTATTAATACTCGTTTCGCATATTTCGACAACGACTAAGGGAATTGCCAATTGTAGGCTGACTCGTGCTTCTGATATAAGCTCTGACTTATATCCTTTTGATGTTATTTCTGCCAATCTTATTTGGGGATTTGTCATATCTTAAATATCCTGCGTCTATTTAATGCACTCAATGCAACTGAAGTTAACAAACACCATAAGTTACATTTAGTTCTTTTAACCATCTACGATAGGCAACTGTGCATTTATCTGATGGCACATGGATTTCCTGTGGCAACCATTGCGTGTTTATCTGCTTTGGCGGTAACAGTGGTAAACGCGCTGGTTGTTGGGAATGTAGGATCCGAATATCTTCTTCTATTGTTTGGTCAAATTCGGCTAGTAGCTTTGACTCCAATGTTTTAAAGTCCAAAATTTCAGGGCTGTTCCACGTGATCAACATCCGCACCAAGCTGTTGTCTTCATCAATCGGTGTTACCAGCATCAAATCCGCAGTCCGAATTTCAGAGGATTCCGCAATGTAGTATTGACATAAAGGGTGAATAACCCTTTGCCAAAGAGTCCATAAGTCATATTTGATACTGCTGTTCAACCTTGGCATCTGGAGTTGAAGGTTACCCATAGTAATACCATCTTTGTCTACTTTCACCTCAAGGTCTTCAACTTGTGCGTGGTGGCGATTGCCTAACCCGCCATCGTGGACAAAAGGAAAATGAGATACATCTATGAAATTATCCATCACACGAAACGCACTAGCTTGAATCAAGTAAGACTTAGTATAAGTCTTGTGATAATTCGGATCGTCCCATTCGGGGAACTCAGGTATATCATTCACAGGGTTCCCTAAACAGACCCACACTAAGCCGTAGCGTTCCTGGCAATGATAGGTCTTGGCAATCGCACTTGCTGGGGGTATCATGTCAGGGTGAGCCGGGATCTGTACGCATTTACCTGCTTCATTGTATCTCCATCCGTGATACGCACAAACCAAAGTATTATTCACTATTTCTCCCATAGACAGAGCCACACCTCGGTGGGGACAGTGGTCTTGCCACACCTGTATGGGTGAATTAGGTTCATCACTGCGCCATAGTACCAATTTAACTCCCAACAAACTAGCTGTGGTGATACTTCCTGGTTTACAATCTTCTCCGTTGGCGACTACGTACCAGTTGTTGATTAAGATTTGGTCGGCATTTGTCATAATTGTCTCCTAGTAGTTTTATTACTTTTATCACCCTGGTGAAAGGATAATAGAAATAAATATTAAAAATAAGATTGAAGAGTTCCGCGTCGGCGAACATCTAACGTTGCACAGTGAAATGAGCCTAAAAAGGGATAATAGCTTTCAAACGAACACACAATAGGCTTAAATCCCCAATCTTTGAGTGCTTTGATCATCGGCTCCTGGTTTTTTTCTACAATGACTCGCTCTTCATCTAACATCAGTACATTCAACCCTGCCCATTCACTGACTAATCTCAGCTGGTTCTGGGGGATATGGTTGGGGTAAGGTGCAACCAAAATGTCCCAGCTTTTCAGGATTTTTGGCAATTTATTAACATCTACAAATTCTGGGTTAACTAGTATTTTGCCGGGAGCAAGAGGCATTAAGGTGGTATCAATGTGCAGTGCTTCTGGACAATGCGATTCAATAATGTGAATGCGGTATTCGTCTTCCAGGTGGCGTTGTAACCACTCTATACCCAAACTATTAGTGACATGACTTTTTTGACCAAAAATATCCCGTCCGCAGCGCACAAAATCTGCTGCATCAAAAGTTGGTTCAAACTCTGTAACGACAAAGCGCGACGGCTTCCCTGTTTGAGGAAACTGGAAATTTAAGTTATACTGTGCGTCCAATAATTGTGGCTTCGGTGCCGCAGTCCACTTAACCCCTGCCTGAAAATATTCCTTGAGCAGCTTTCGATACGCCCAAGTTTCAAAATAGCGGTTGCGATCTGCCATTGGTGCTTCAATAATCTCATTGCCAATCACCAAAAAAACATCACGAGGATTGGCGGCACAAAAACCACTTCCTACTTGCCAAGCTGGTGTGGAGAAGGAGCCAGAGAAATCTACAGGGTTGACTCGACGAACTTTGACTCCTTCTGCTTCAAGAATGTGAATAAATTCATTTAGTTCTTTGTGTGCTAATGCAATCATCTCTGGTGGATAGGGAATTCCTCCCCTCTCAGAGAGTACCTTTTGGGCAGATGCCAATTCTTCAAGAGGGAATGTCCATTTGTTGATTGGTTCTAGGGCAGGTAACATTGCACCTTCAACACTGCCAACAATGACTTCCTCAAGTGCGTCCCACTCATTATAAGAATTGACAGGACATGGCTGCTTGGCGATTGGTGAATTGTTCTCTAATTCTTGGTTATTTTGATTGGTCATAAGTTGTTTTCCTAATTGATAAACAGAATATCATTATTCACTGGAGTTTACACGGCTGGATATTTTATTGTTCATATCTCCCTAATTGCGTTTTTATTCCCTGTCTGAACGGTTATGATCAAACTCGGTGTTCTGACCATTCAAAACTATGACAATGCTGTAAGAGTTTTTCATAGTAGGGAATAGATTCATCTAGTAGCGGTATTAGCCGATCTGGTAAATTTTTCTCCTTCTTTTCATAGGGGAGAAATGTTTGGGACGATCTTAAAGTTTCAAACCAGGCTTCTGAACTGCTAAACTCAGAATTAGCAAATAATTGTTTATACAATAATTGATTGGAATCTTCTAGATTTGCTTTCCATGTCAGCATCCTTTTATCAAATGCAAGCTCTAAGTTTTTACACAGCCATTCCAAAGCAGAAGGAGGGTTTTTAATTATATCATCTGAGTGAATAACTAAAGGTATTTGTCCTGTAATAAGTTCAATCTGTTGGAAAACTTGATAAAGTGTTTTCATCCCAATCATTTGTTGTGTGAATAGTTCTGTGATACCTGTCTTTTTCTCCGCTATATCGAAAGACAAAATAATATCTTGAGGATGCCTTATTAAAAAGAAGTTAGTTAGCTTTTTTACCCAATCTATTCCAAATTCAGATCTATAGTCACCTGTTATCATTTTTTGAAATGAGAATAATTTTCCGTCCGGTAAATTTCCAGTTATTTTTTCTATAACTTTCTTGATGTCCGGTTCAAAATTATTTTGCTGCAATAATTGCTTTAAGTTTTCTTCTTCTAATGTACGACTGTTAATAGTCGTGTAAGTTGTCATAAAGACAGATGGAGCGAATAGAGGCTCATCATAAACAATACACCCATCTAAATTCTCAAAAGCACGAGCAATGACAGTCGAACGACTTCTAGGACAAGCCCACATAGCTATATGTTTGTTTTCATTTTTTTTGGAATTTCCAGCATCAACGGCATTCATATTAGGAAACGATAATTGGGACAATTAATTGTATCATATTTTAGAAACATCTCTAATTACCTTCTGTAGTTGGTCGAATCAAAATTTCATTCACATTCACATGATCGGGTTGTGTCACTGCATAGATTATAGCTCTGGCAATATCCTCACTTTGTAAAGGTGTTATTGTCTGACGTTGTTCTTCACTAAGCTGTTTGATGATGGGGTCAGAAATTAAGTCAATAAATGGTGTATCAACTAAACCTGGTTCAATGATGGTAACGCGAATGTTGTCTTTATACACTTCTTGGCGTAATGCTTCTGAAAGAGCATTGACACCCGATTTTGTAGCACTATAAACTCCAGCCCCAGCTTGCGCTATCCTGCCATCGACAGAAGATATATTGACTATATGCCCGGATTTTTGGGCTTTGAGAAGAGGTAAAACTGCGTGGATAGCATATAAAACTCCTAGAACATTCACATCGAATGCTCGTCTCCAGTCTGCGGGATTCCCAGTATCAATTGTACCAAATACACCAATTCCTGCGTTATTCACCAGAATATCCACATGTCCAAGTTCTCCATTGGTCTTTTGGACTAAGTTATTTACCTGAGCTTCATTTGTAATATCTGTAACAATAGATAACGCCTGACCGCCACTGGCTGCGATCTGTTTTGCTAGTACATCCAAACATTCAGCACGTCTTGCCGCGATTGCGACTTTTGCCCCCTCCGCAGCCAAGGCGAAGGCTGTAGCCGCTCCAATACCAGACGAAGCTCCAGTAATAATAGCTACTTTTCCATCTAATTTACCTGCCATCAGTCACTCCTTATTTTCGTTTTGCTCATGGGATATGTAATAATTGCCTTTTGTACTTGATTTTGTTTTTTGGTAATTTTTATATACAAAAGCTAAAAGTGCCTACAAAATAAACACTATGGGTTTTCTTCGTGCCATACAACTGAGGTTAACAAACACCATAAGTTACGCCTAGTTCCTTTAGCCATCGACGATAGGCAACTGTGCATTTATCTGATGGCACATGGATTTCCTGTAACAACCATTGCGTGTTTATCTGCTTTGGCGGTAACAGTGGTAAACGCGCTGGCTGTTGGGCATGTAGAATCCGAATATCTTGTTCTATTGTTTCGTCATATTCGGTTAGTAGCTTTGACTCCAAGGTTTTAGAGTCCAACATTCTAAGGCACTTCCATGTTATCAACATCTGCAATATGCTCTTGTCTTCATCAATCGGTGTGATGGTCATCAAATCCACAATCCGCATTTCAGGGGATTCTGAAACGCAGTATTGACATAAAGGATGACTAAGCCTCAACCAATTAACCCATGAGTCATCTTCGATATCGCTGACAATCCTTGATGTCTGGAATTGATACTTACCCATAGTCAGGCCATCTTTGTCTAGTTTCACCTCAAAGTTTTCAACTTTTGTATAATTGCGATCGCCTAACCAACCGTCATGGATAAAAGGAAAATGAGATACATCTAAGGAATTATCCATCACACGAAACGCACTAGCTTGAATCAAGTAAGACTTAGTATAAGTTTTGTGATAATTCGGATCGTCCCATTCGGGGAACTCAGGTATATCATTCACAGGGTTCCCTAAACAGACCCACACTAAGCCGTAGCGTTCCTGGCAATGATAGGTCTTGGCAATCGCACTTGCTGGGGGTATCATGTCAGGGTGAGCCGGGATCTGTACGCATTTACCTGCTTCATTGTATCTCCATCCGTGATACGCACAAACCAAAGTATTATTCACTATTTCTCCCATAGACAGAGCCACACCTCGGTGGGGACAGTGGTCTTGCCACACCTGTATGGGTGAATTCTGTTCATGACTGCGCCATAGTACCAACTTAACTCCCAACAAACTAGCTGTGGTGATACTTCCTGGTTTACAATCTTCTACCTTTGCGACTACGTACCAGTCGTTGATTAAGATTTGGTCGGCATTTGTCATAATTGTCTCCTAGTTTTACCCGCCAGCAAAGCGTAAGTCAGAAAATTTAACATTATTTTTGACATTATTTTAGTTTATAATTGAACCTGCGATCACTAGATTCTCCCTTTCAAAGCATCCGCCAACAGCGGTTCGATGTTGTTTTTTGTAAAAATCAGAGTTAGTGTCCAGTAATTGGTAGTTGAAGTATTGGCAGCTGCGGTGTGCCATAGAGTTGGTGTATAAAACATTGCTGCTCCTCCAGGAAGTGGAAGACATATTTCTGTATCTAGTGAATTATCAGAAGACGGATCTAATGAGTGTTCCCATCGGTGGCTACTTGGTATAACTCTTAATGCACCCATAGCATTATCGGTATTCTGTAAGTGTATAGTTATGAATACCGTAGCTTGATTGGCTACTGGAACCAACAACTGAAGATCATCGTCATTCAACTCTTTTGTTGACTTGGATGCAAGTTTGTTCAATACTTCAACTACATATCCATGATCTTGATGCCAAGCAATGTATCCTGTACCCGCACGAATTATTGCTAGATCGCTAATCAATAGGGAAATATCAGAGCCAATTAGAGCTTGCACTGATTCTATCACAGTAGGAAGCTCTAAAAGCCTCTGAATTATCTTTTGATACTTAATTGGATCAGGGATAGTATAATCAGACCACCATTCATAGTCACCCGGCAATACTCCTCCACGTTTTTGTTCAGTAATAAGTTCTACTTCATGCCGTATTTCTTCAACTAACGCTTTTGGTACAGTTTCTTCTAGCGTGAAATAACCATCATTTACGTAAGCTTGTTTTTGTTCGACTGTAAGCATCTCTTTTATTTCCTCGCAATTTAAAGGATTTAGTGGATCGTCTCGCCATAATTAAGTTTAATACTGCTGCAACCATCAGGTAAGTAGGGCTTGCTGAAAAGTTTTTGGTGAGCTTTCAAAGAAGCAGGGGCAGGGGGGAAATCCGAGCTAATTTTTTGGCCAAGTTTCCCAAAAGTGCAAGTATTTTGAGTTAGGGTAGTTCAGAATCTGACATCCCTTTAGGTTAAAAAAGCTTGAAACCCTTATTTGGTAATGCTTTTACTGTTATTCAGCAAGCTCTAGGTAGGAATTATCCTGCGGCTGTTCTTTCTCTGGTTAAAAGAAACTTTCTCGAGAAGCTCGCTCCGCGCCTTCATTCCAGCTAATTTTTCTTCAGACCAATACTGAAAATATCCCAATCTAAATAATTCATCACTAGCCTTTTGTAACTGGCTTAATGACTGTACTGATGCTAAGACGTACTTGGGGTGAGTTATGATTACGTTATTCACGTTATTCACGTTATTCGGGTCATCACCGACATACTGTTTGTCTGGATGCGATGCTAAAGCTACCAAATCGTATTCTAGTAATACATAATTCGCCTCTGTAATGTACTTTTCCAACGTCTGTGCATCTAGGTTTTGAGAGTCGCAGCCAAAAAGCACCATCTCAAAGTCATCATTCCATGTTTTTATCTGTTCCATTAGAAGCTCTGGCAGTTCAAATCCATGAAACCAACGAAGACTAACACGGTTATTCAACCAAGCTGCCTTGGCGTAAGGACAGGGTAGAAAATTTCCTGTTAGAGGATTGGGAATGCTGACAACATTGATAATCCAATCCTCCATCTCTTGGCGAAATTGTTCGAGATTTATCATAATATTTGATTTTTCCTCGCTTGTAGTAATTGGTAGTTGAAGCATTGGCAGCTGCGGTGTGCTATGTAATTTCTGTATAAAACATTGCTTGGTTTTTATTCAGATGTAAGCATCTGTTTTATTTCCTTGCAATTCAAGGGATTTATGAGTTACAATTACATGACTCACATTATTCGCGTTATTAGCGATATACCGTACAGCCAAAGATTTCATTATAGCACTACGCCCAGACCTAAGGAAATTTTAAGTTGAGATGGTAAACCAAGATTTAACAGAACTCCAAAATAGCTTGGATAAGGTTGAGATGACAACATCTGCCCCAGAAAATAACCGATATATTTTGGGTGTGCTGTTGATTATTCTGGCAACTCTAGTCTATAGCTCAATCTTGCCAATTACTAAAGGTTTAATCACTAACATCTCTAAAGAAGTGCTAATGGCAGTTCGCTTTACAATGGCTGCTGTGGTTTTTACCCCATTCCTTCGTAATCTGAATATCCCCCTAGTACGTGATGGGGCAATCATGGGACTGTTGTCTTTTGGTATGTATGTTAGCGCCACTTCTGGACTGGAGACATTCTCTGCCAACCGAGGGGCATTCACCTTGGGAATAAGCGTGATCTTTGTGATGCTGTTTGATCTGCTGTTGGGCAAGCGCATAGCTCCCAGAGCCATAGTAGGAGCAACACTGGCCTTCAGCGGAATTGGGGTAATGTTTTGGGGGAGTGGAGAGTCTCTTAACGGCGCAGGTTGGCTGCTCCTTTGCGCCCTGTTAAACTCAGCTTACTTAATAGCAATTCAGCAGTTCGTACAACGTCATCCAACTGTGCAACTAGTTGCAGTTGGATTATGGGTGCCAGCAGTCGCAGGTTTGTTGTGGGCTGCTCCCGAATTGACTGGTCATTTTGAGGCGATTGTTGGCAGTCTCAATGTCAATCTTGGTAGTCTCATCTATCTAGTGGTAGTTGATACTATTGTATTTACCTGGTTAGAAATGATAGGACAACACTGGATTCCAGCTACTGAAGTAGCAATCCTACAAACTATCGAGCCATTGATGGCGGCAATTATCTCGTTTTGGCTATTGGGGGAGACATTTGAAACTCACGATTTTATTGGCGCTGGCATGGTGTTAGGGGCAATGATTTTGGTTGTAACCCGCCCCAAGGTTGATGAAAGTAGTTCACCTGTCTTGATGCCAACAGAGTGACAGTGGCATTATGGGTGAATATCGTCGCATCTAGGTTAGGGACGTGGCAGAAAAAACAATAGCGAATTAGATACAGAGCATAAACTACGGCTATTTGAATAATGGGAGAGCATTATCCATAATTATTACCTCGTCATATAGACTTGACACAGTCAAACCATTATCCTAATATAGACTTGACACAGTCAAACCATTATCCTATTCTTTAGATTTCAGTCACATTCTAATCTAATCCAAAATGAAAACAAACATATAGCTATGTGGGCTTGTCCTAGAAGTCGTTCTACTGTCATTGCTCGTGCTTTTGAGAATTTAGATGGGTGTATTGTTTATGATGAGCCTCTATTCGCTCCATCTGTCTTTATGACAACTTACACGACTATTAACAGTCGTACATTAGAAGAAGAAAACTTAAAGCAATTATTGCAGCAAAATAATTTTGAACCGGACATCACCTGAGTTCGATATAAATAATCATCCTGAAAACTAATTATATCAGACTTTTCTCAATTAGCAATGATTATTGACAATAAATAAACAAGAGAAAACAATCCAAAATATTCAATTTTGGATTCACAATTTAATTGTATAAAAATAATTAAATTAATAAAGCTGGTAGAGAAGTTACTTCATGTTTATCTAACTTTAAAGAAGGTTTTTTATCTTGCCAAGTATAAGCAATTAAACCCGAAATAATATTAACCATAAAGTTAGAAATACTACGATGACGAGAATGAACAACTTGGGAAATATTTTGGAGTTGGTCATTGACAGTTTCGATTAAAGCCCTTTTTCTTAACATAAGTTTTTCCCACAATTCAACTAATTTATTATTCATATTCTTCTTAAAAGGAGTAATTAACTTCACATCATTCTCCAATAGTTCCTGAAATAAACTTTTAGAAATATATCCTTTATCTCCAAAAAGTCTTCCCCATAAATTTTGTGCTAAAGTAGGAACTGGTTTCCGGTCATCAATATTTCCAGGAGTGACTTGAAAAGCTAATAATTCCCCTTGCTCATTAATAATTAAATGAAGTTTAAATCCAAAGTACCAATCTACAGAACTCTTACCCCAGCCAGATAAACCCCGAAAAACTTTATTTCTTTTTGCTCTTTTATTATGACAAATAGGAATACCCATACTATCAATAAAAGAGATACCACTACATTGACCTTTGCGAGTATTAAGATAACAAATTAAAGGCAGTAAAGCATCAGGCATTAATTCAACAAAGCGATTATAACTCACTAAAGATGGAAAATATTTCTGGTAGTTTTTTAAAATGCTTTTTTGATAGTAGTCCTGAAAATTACGATATCTTGATTGGTGAAAATGAACAATAATAGTCATGACTTCACTTAAACATAAGTGACTTTTTCTTTTTCTTTTTTGTGACTGGCTCGAAATTAGTTCTGAGTTCAATTTTGCTTCAAAATCCAAACAGAAATCATCTATTGCACAAAATAATTGTTCTAATTCCATTGTCCATTTTTCCTTGCTCAAACAACTACTTTATTCTTAAATCTTTGGTGTAATTTTGAGTATAATTAGTAATGTTATTTAATGGTTTTTAAAAAAAATTTACAGTTTATATTGCCTATTTTTCAATAATTGTCAATAACTCGCAATTATTGACAATCCCTAAAAATTTATTTAATCCTGAAACTCTTTCCAGTCAACACTTGTAAGTTATTCTCTTACATCGAACTCAGGTGACATCAAGAAAGTTATAGAAAAAATAACTGGAAATTTACCGGACGGAAAATTATTCTCATTTCAAAAAATGATAACAGGTGACTATAGATCTGAATTTGGAATAGATTGGGTAAAAAAGCTAACTAACTTCTTTTTAATAAGGCATCCTCAAGATATTATTTTGTCTTTCGATATAGCGGAGAAAGAGACAGGTATCACAGAACTATTCACACAACAAATGATTGGGATGAAAACACTTTATCAAGTTTTCCAACAGATTGAACTTATTACAGGACAAATACCTTTAGTTATTCACTCAGATGATATAATTAAAAACCCTCCTTCTGCTTTGGAATGCCTGTGTAAAAACTTAGAGCTTGCATTTGATAAAACCCACATTCCGCACCCCAAACTGTCACTGGGGTAAATTACGTAGAGAAAAAATTAAAGGGAGCATGAAAACAAACATATAAAGTGAAAAAAGGCATTTGAGAAACAGTAAATCGCCAAAAACGTCATCAAAACCTATTCTCAATAAAAAACAATAAGAATGCACACCACCTGGAGAGGACAACAAATAAATAAAATAAGAGATTCAAAAGACAAATCATAAGTTAGCCTAATCAATTAAAGTAAAAAACGAAATTATAGACATAGTAAAATAGAGCTATAAATCAAAGAAATTAGCTCATCTTTACAAGAGAAATTAAATTGATAGAGATAATAATTAGGTGACTAATTGATAGTAACGTAAACAATCATCTGGTAAAAGACTCAAGATAAAATCTCTGTCCTTATTCCAATTAGAAATATGTTCTTCCTGATTGAGTATAACCAAATGAATACACTGAAAGCATTGAAAAATCCAGCGCAAAGTAGGGCGGTCTGTTGCTTTACCTAATTGATTTTTAATTGTTGATTTAGAATTGAAGAGAGCATTTCTAATTTGACGTTGCGCCAAAGTATAAACTAGTAAACATAAACCCATAATCATTCCCAGAGACTCTATTCTTTCAGGACTTTTGAGGAAAATACTGTCGGCAAAAAATAATGGGTCTTTGAGAAAAGCAAACCCCCGTTCACATGATTGTTGAGCTTTATATTCACTTAGCATAGAATCATTACTTAGTTCCTTTGAATCTCAAACGTTCGTAGCAATAATAAAACGCCCTGCACTCACCATTTCCGTAAGTGATGGTTATTTCTTTTGGTGATTTTACTGCTATTTCTTCTAATTCTTGGTTATTTCCTATTTCTTGACTCTCAAATATTACTTCTGGTAAGCTAGTGTTATACTGCCCATGTAGGTGCATTGATGATGAGTCTAGATGTGATGTTGATAGTGATACCCCAAATTTTTGGGCGGCTTTTAAGGCGATGATAAAAAATATTGTATCTAATCCTTTGATAAATAGTTTATCCATGACTCTGCCTAGTTTGTCGTCGTTGAGATATTCTGGTTTTACTCCTGTTCCTATTAGATGTTCACAAGCGATTGTTTCAAAATATTTAGGAAACATATATAACGGTTTGGAGACAAATCCTAACCCGTTTATTATCATGGCTTTTACTACTTGACCTGCATTTACTTTTTCGTCTTTTTCGACTCCTATTAATTCATTTATTATTTCTACTATTCCGATTGAATCTATGATTCCTGCTACTATCCCTAGATGGTCTATGTTCTGAATTTCTATTTCTTGGGGTTTTAATTTCACAACAGTTTCCTCTACTTGTCTATTATGATTCTCTCATTTCTTGCTTTCTGAATAATAAATTTTTTAATCATCTTGAATTTTCTTTTTCTTTCGGCATCTTTAGGAAACTTTACTTTCTCACATCACCCTCATTTTAATGATATATATTCTCATTAAGCTTATTTCTCTTTAATTTATCGTTAGTTATTATGTACTACTAGCTCTGCTTTTTTGATCTGTGACAGTTCAGGGTGCGGAATGTGGGATAAAAGGATGCTGACATGGAAAGCAAATCTAGAAGATTCCAATCAATTATTGTATAAACAATTATTTGCTAATTCTGAGTTTAGCAGTTCAGAAGCCTGGTTTGAAACTTTAAGATCGTCCCAAACATTTCTCCCCTATGAAAAGAAGGAGAAAAATTTACCAGATCGGCTAATACCGCTACTAGATGAATCTATTCCCTACTATGAAAAACTCTTACAGCATTGTCATAGTTTTGAATGGTCAGAACACCGAGTTTGATCGTAACCGTTCAGAGGAGGGATAAAAGCGCAATTAAATGGGAGCATCCCATTTTTGTAAAAAGGAAAAATTTATTCGCGATATCGACAGGATTTTCTTTAATTGTTGATGAAAAAGGACACAGAAAAAGTGGGAATTTTACGTCACGTGTGTGAGACAGTACATAGGAGAACTTGGCAAAACTGACAACGGAATAGTTCTGGTAACAAGTCATTTATATGATGGAACAAAAAGCTTGCCTTTATATATAAAATTATATCAGCATGCCAATTCCCTACCACAAGGAAAGAAAGACCCAGACTTTCTCAAAAAACCAAAGTATGAATAACCCTTTATTATACCACAAAAAACTTTTGCAAGAGGTCTTATTTTGTTACGGCTTGAAAAACTGGAATTCTATTATGAAAAGAGTTTGAAGCCTATTGAGAAATGTATGTCGTAGTATAACCAGACATTAGGCTCGATGTATATTCCCATATTGTTGGGATAGTCAATTTTGAGAGGTACTAAGCCGTTTGAAATAATATAGTCACCCGTTTCTGGAAAACGCATTCCGACTCTATTTTCCCAACCAGCAATAGTATCGCGAATTGTCGTGGATTTAAAACAGATGCCTGCAATTTTAGCCCCCTGTTTGACATTAGCTCGTAACCAAGAGTCAAATAGAAGACCATTTTTATCCCGCCATGTAATATAACGCTCTATGGGTGTAAGTGGGTAAAGATATTTCAGGCTTGGACGTGCAGCCATGATCAGCGAACTAAGACCATGGGATTGGGCAAGTTCTTTCATGTATCCAATCAGATACTGGCTTAAGTTTTTGCCTTGATACTCCGGTAGGATTGAAATCGATACTACACATAACGCATTAGGCTGGCGGTTCTGTTCTCGGTCTTCGAGCCACTTGGCCAAAGCCCAGTCACAACCTTCCTCCGGCAACTCATCAAAACGGCTTTCCCATGCTAAAGGGATACAGTTTCCTTGCGCTATCATACGCTGTGTAGTAGCTTCTACTAAGCCAAACTGGAATTCTGGATAAATTTCAAATAGAGCTAAGGAATCTGGATCTGCCCAAACATCATGTATTAAAAATTTTGGGTATGCTTGCTCGAAGACATTTATTGTCTTTTGCACAAAATCAGAAGTTTCGTTTGGGGTTACAAAGCTATACTCTAAATTGCGTTGTATAAGTTGGATGGTCATTGATTGTTGCCTAATCCTTAAATTTATACTGAAAGTCAAATGAGATCTCGCTATCGTTATCATCCGGAAGCACTTGCACTGTTAGTTCGTTACCGACTTTGCTACTCCCAGGCATAATTAATAAGTTAGGGTGAGGTGAAATGCCGTCGTACTCGCGGACGCGGCGAAAAATGCTCGAATTCTCGCCACCGTGTTTTCTCAAGAGAACTTCAACTGGTGTGATGACAAAAGTCATTCCCGATCCGAGGTGGCGCGATCGCCGCTTTTGATTTGCTGGAGTGGAAACACTAACAAATAAGGCACACCCTCCTAGAGAATAAGACCAGTTAGGAGACTGCGGATCGGCAGACCAATGACAGGGACAAGATACCGCATCAAGGCTATGCAACGCATTTAAAAATGCAAATGCCTGACGTGAATATTCCTCTACTGTGAGAACCGTTGGTTCAGGTGGGAAAAAGATAACAAGTGTCAGAAGATCAGCATTCTCGTGCTGAAGCAATTCATTTTCGTTAACTTCATTAATATAGTTGTAGACACCCTCAAGGGTATGCTCAACCACGCTTGGCTCGGTTAAAGATGAGGCAATTAGGTATCGAATCATTCCCTTCTGTTCCCCGATAGTTCCCCAGAAGCAGGGGAAGGCAGGATCGCGGATTGTTTCAACAAATGTTGAGTAGTTAGTGCGTACCCAGGCAGGAAGACACTCCTCTACAAGAACGGATTCCATCTGGCTTTTGTTCCAGATTGGTGTAAATCCGTCAGGACATAAATTCTTGATTACCATAGCTGAGTTTAAGAGTGAGCTTATTTATACAAAATTCTTAGCTCTGGCTAAGTTTAGGTAAGTATTTTTGAAGCAGTTATTCAACAAGACTGAAACGTTATTGTTGCCAGAATTTGTCACAGCCAGGTCGAGCTTGCTGTCGCCGTTGAAATCCCCAATTGCTGTTGATTCGGGATTAGTACCTACTGGGAAGTTAGTTGCCGCACCAAAGGAGCCATTACCATTTCCCAGTAAGACTGAGACGTTATTGCTACTATAATTTGTCACAGTCAGGTCAAGCTTACTGTCGCCATTCAGATCCCCAATCGCTACAGAGTAGGGATTAGTACCTACCGGGAAGTTAGTTGCCGCACTAAAGGAGCCATGACCATTTCCCAGTAGGACTGAGACGTTATGGCTGCTAGTATTTGCAACAGCTAGGTCAAGCTTACTGTCGCCATTCACATCCGCAATTACTACAGAGATGGGATTAGTACCGACGGAGAAGTTAGTCGCTGCACCAAAAGAGCCATTACCATTTCCCAGTAATACTGAGACCTTATTGTTGACCCAATTTGTCACAGCTAGGTCAAGGTTACTGTCGCCATTCACATCCCCAATCGCTACAGAGATGGAATAAGTTCCGACCGGGAAGTTAGTTGCTGCACCAAAGGAGCCATTACCATTTCCCAGTAATACCGAGACCTTATTGCTGACCCAATTTGTAAAAGCTAGGTCAAGCTCACTGTCGCCATTCACATCCCCAATCGCTACAGAGTAAGGGTTAGTACCAACTGGAAAGTTAGTCGCTGTACCAAAAGAGCCATTACCATTTCCCAGTAATATCGAGACGTTATTGCTAGTAAAATTTGCAACAGCCAGATCAAGCTTGCTATCATGATTCACATCCCCAGTCACTACAGAGACGGGATTAGTACCCACCGGGAAGTTAGTCGCTGCACTAAAAGAGCCATTACCATTTCCCAGTAATATCGAGACGTTATTATTGGCCCAATTTGTAACAGCCAGGTCGAGCTTACTGTCGCCATTGAAATCCCCAGTAGCTACAAAGTCAGCATCAATACCGACCGGGAAGTTAGTAGCAGTGGCATAAGACCCTGGAACAAAGGACTTGACGATAATACCATCCGAGTTGTCGTTGTTTGTGCCGATAGTTTCATTCGCAACAAAAGTTAAACTTTTATGCAGAGGAAAAGTAATTGTGTTTGTCTCTGTAGTATTATAAATGAGGTTGACAGTGTCATTACTAGCAGCCCATTTCCCAAGATTTGTGAACGTCTCAGGTAGCGATTGATTAGTCCTATTGGTAAATCTCACTCCTGCATCCAACTTAACCGAAACACTAAATTGCCCAGAAAGCTTTTCATTCTTCAGATAATCGTTAGTTGTATCTGCTAATGCAACAGTGGTTATACATAGGAATGTGCTGACAAACAAGAGTGCTGCTAGAACTAACGAACTGAGCCTTTTCATGAGTTGTCTTGTGGAAATTTGTTAATAAGAGTATACTTGACTAGTATACACTAAGGTTACCAATGATAGATACAAAATGATAGATACAATATTAATCCTATTAAGAGATTGGACTGTAATTTTAATTACGGGTATGATATTCTGGCTTTGGGAAATTCGCTATCCTTTACATGAGATTAAATACAAAGCTAATTTCTTTAAGGAATTGGGATGGGCAGGAATATCACTCGTCTTTAGAATTATCTATGCATACGTTTCTGTGGTAATCATAAAACTATTGACTTTTCTATTTATGGGAGAGTCAGCAACTTTTGCAGGACTAATGTATGTGCCTCTCTGGCTGAGGATCATCACAGCATATATATTGCAGGACTTCACTGACTATACATTACACAGGATAATGCATAGTAATCAATTTCTTTGGTTGACCCACAAATGGCATCATTCAACAAAGCAATCGTGGTGGCTAAGCGGAAACAAAGATAGCTTTACTGGCGGACTCTTATACACTGTTACATCCTTATGGTTTCCATTGATGGACATTCCCTCAGAAATTATGTCCGTAGTGGCACTGCATCAAGTGATTCATAATAATTGGATACACCTCAATGTGAAATGGCACTCCTGGTTAGGAATATTGGAATGGATTTATGTCACGCCCCGTGTTCATGCTTTGCATCATATTGATACAAAAGGAAGAAATTTAAGTGGTATGTTTACTTTCACTGACCGATTATTTGGAACGTACGTATTTCCAGAAAACTTTGATCTGGAAAAACATAAAAATAGATTGGATGATAAATCAGTAACGGTAAAGACAATTGTGGGTGTTTAATAGACATGAGTTCCATCTGGAGTTTAGACCAAAATATCAGGGATAGCCCTCGCCAAATTAGAAATGCTGTGGCTGCAAGTACAAGGAAACCCGAAACAAGATACTGTGCGCGATATGGAATTTTCTCGTCGGGCGGCTGCTCTTGTAGCTGTAGCACGATGGGCATCTTTAGTGCTTTGCATCGCACAGAAACACGCAGCGAACATATTCGCATAGACTATCCCGAAACCGATCCAACCTGAGTTCGATGTAAGAGAATAACTTACAAGTGTTGACTGGAAAGAGTTTCAGGAGATATAATTAGTTTTCAGGATGATTATTTATATCGAACTCAGGTTATCCAAGTCAGATTTATTACCAAGCCACAGGCGGCTCAGAAAGGCTTTGGGTGAGACGGGATTGGGTGAAGGATGCGATCGCTACACCACCAGTATTAACCACTCAAACCACAGCCTCAGTATTAAAGTTCTAGCAGGAGCAGTATCATGATCGAGCTAACTCTGTATTAATTGTAATGCTTGTGTCCGAAAGAGATAATTGTACCAGTTGCATAATTCCTGTTATTATATTAAAATATAACTGTCAATTAATCGGTTACTTAATTCCGGTCATAACGTATATTTACATCATGTTGAAAGCTTTCAAGCATTTCTTTATGGGATCACTAGCATTCGTCTTCGCATTTGGTATTTTCTTAACTACCGGAGTTGGCATTGCCAAAGCTGACTATTTAGTTCAAGGTGGAAAGATTACCAATGTTCAAAATACTTCTTCTAACGGCGATAATTATGCTATTAGTATCAGTGAGGGAGTTGGTCCTTGTGCAGATAGAGTGATCATCTTACCTGTTTCAGCAGTACTAAATAGAGACATTCATACACGTGGTTATAAAGCTGCATTAACTGCATTATCCAATGGCTTTTTAGTAGATATTTACGACTATACTGGCTCTTCTTGCAGCAATGGTGGCCAAGTAACTATTACCAAATAACGCCTTATGTGAGTTAAAAATATTGTGGTTTTATTAGGGTTTCCAGAGTTCTCTAGAACGATAATTCCAGAATCATCAACGGTATTACAAGGGTTTCCGCATTTAATTCACATAAGCCGTAAATAATTAATTATGTACGCCAATGAAAATTATCATCAGACCTGTCTGAAATATTAACTATTACACTGGTGCGTAAGTGTACTAAATATCAAAAAATAGTAGATTAGAACTTTGACCCTCTAACAATGTTACAAAAGATTAACCGCTATACCCACGGATTTGTTGCGATTCCAGTGATCCTCGCTTGTCGAGAAAAAGGTTTTTTCGAGCTACTAGCCCATGAAAGTCCTCTCTCCTTAGAGCAAATGGTCAAGCATCTGGGAGCTAATACCGGACATTTCCAAGTTGCTTTGAGGATGCTCGAATCTTTACATTGGCTTTCCCGAAATGAGCAACTTAAATATTCTCTGACCTCAGAAGCAGCGATTCACAACCAAATTCCAGAAGACGTTCTCGAGTTGTACCACCTACCAATTGAGTCTTATTTACAAGGAAAACAAGAAAAGTTGCTGGGAAGATGGATTGATCGTTCTTGCCAACTGTGGAATCTGGATAATCCCTTAATAGCAGATTTTTTAGATGGACTACTGCTGATCCCACTCCTGCTGACACTCCACAAACACAACTTGCTTGCAGAGTCGGAAGAGAAACCCTTGTTCTCCTCATTAAGCAGAACAGTGCAAGAAGAATTGGGCAACTTATTTTTCCGCCTTGGTTGGGCTGACCTTAAACCAGGTCGTCTGACTCTAACAGAGCTCGGTCAATTTATGGGGGGGCGAGCCTTGAATACCGCCGTAGTTGCTTCTTACACCCCTATGTTGTCTCGCATTCATGATGTACTGTTTGGCGATTGTCTTTCAGTATTTAAAACAGATAATTCTGGTCACGAAAGCCACATTGATCGTACCCTCAACGTGATCGGGAGTGGATTTCAACACCAGAAATATTTTGCCGATTTAGAAGAAAGTATCCTCTCAGTATTCAATCAGTTACCATTGGAAGAACAGCCCAAATACATTGCTGATATGGGGTGTGGCGATGGAACTCTCCTGAAACGAGTCTGGGAAACCATTCAGTTCAAATCTGCTAGGGGAAAAGCGATCAAAGAGTATCCCTTGCGTCTTATAGGTGTGGATTATAACGAAGCTTCTTTAACAGCTACCACATATACCCTTGGTGACCTTCCCCATTTAGTTTTGCAGGGAGATATTGGGAACCCGGAACAAATGGTGCTTTCTTTAAAGGCTCATGGTATTCATGATCCCGAAAATATCCTGCACATCCGTTCCTTCCTCGACCATGATCGTCCCTTTATTCCTCCCCAGAAAAGGAACGAAGTGAAAGAGCGTGCTCACTTACCTTACCAAGCAGTCTGTGTCGATGGTCAAGGAGAGCTTATTCCTCCTCATGTTATGGTGCAGAGTTTGGTAGAACACTTAGAACGATGGTCTCGAGTGGTCACTAAGCACGGTTTAATGATTTTGGAAGTCCATTGTTTAGAACCAAAGGTAGTCTATCAGTTTTTAGACAAAAGCGAAAACTTACATTTCGATGCGTTTCAGGGATTTTCTCAGCAGTATCTTGTCGAAGCCGATGTTTTTCTCAGGTCTGCTGCAGAAGTAGGTCTATTTCCAAAATTAGAGCTTTCTAAAAGATACCCGAAAACGTTTCCTTTAACTCGCATTACGCTTAATTACTTTGAGAAAAGACCTTACAAAATTCGTAATGCCTATTTGTCAGATTTGCCTGCCTTAGTTAACTTGGAGGTCCAGTGTTGGTCAGAACATTTACAGGCATCTGCTAATGAAATTCGGCGAAGACTTGAGCTAAACCCACAGGGGAATTTAGTGCTGATTACAGAAGATCAAATTATTGGTGCGGTTTATTCCCAAACAATCACCAGCACTGAGGTATTAGAGAATGTAAAATATGAGCAAGTGCCGTCGTTACATACTCCCCAAGGGTCAGTTATTCAACTACTCGCACTAAATATTCTGCCTGAGTTTCAGGCGCGGGGGTTGGGAAATGAATTGCGGGACTTTATGCTCTACTACTGTACCCTGAAAGGCGGCATTGAGAGCGTGGTGGGTGTAACTCGCTGTCGCAATTATGTCAATTATTCCCAAATGCCGATGACGGAGTATTTGAAGCTACACAACGAGCAACGGCAGCTTCTAGATCCGATTGTGGGGTTCCATGTGTCGGGAGGAGCCGAAATTAGGGGAATTATTGCTAATTACCGTCCAGAAGATGCAGAGAATTTCGGCATGGGTATTTTGATTGAATATAACCTGCGCGATAGTGCTTTGCACCCCCTTGGCGATCGCCAAGCGCTGTATACCAACTCAGCAGTTAGTTCATCAGTACCAACTTTGCCAGCAACATCTGCAACTAAGGAAAACAAAACTGTAGCCGCTCTGGTCAAAGAATGCGTTTTAAAAGTGATGGGTTCCCAACGGGAAGCAGCTTACGCTCCAGAACAAAAACTGCTGGATATGGGATTAGATTCTTTAGATTTATCAGAACTGCAAACGCTGCTAGAGAAACGTTTAGGGGTGAATCTCTCTGGGACGTTCTTTTTCCAAAATAACACTCCAACTGCCATCATTACTTATTTCCAAAACCAAGTAGTACAAGAGAAACAATCTGATCTAGCCTCACCTGTTGACTTAGCCAACGAAATCAACACTCTAGAAAACGTAGTTAACCAACAAAAAATTCCTCAAGTCACAAGAGTCGTCACAGAACAACAAGGTCGCAAGGTACTAATTGACGGACATTGGGTAATAGACTTTGCTTCTTGCAACTATTTAGGTCTTGACTTGCATCCAAAAGTTAAGGAAGCGATTCCACCGGCTTTGGAAAAATGGGGCGTACATCCAAGCTGGACTCGGCTTGTTGCTTCCCCGGTAATCTATGAAGAGTTAGAAGAAGAATTGTCCAAACTTTTAGGCGTACCTGATGTTTTAGTATTTCCATCTGTAACGCTGCTTCAGATAGGAGTGTTACCGCTATTAACTGGGAGTAATGGTGTCATTTTGGGTGACATAGCTGCACATCGTTGTATTTATGAAGCGTGCTGTCTGGCGCAGCAAAAAGGATCCCAGTTCATCCAATATCGACATAACGATTTGAACGATTTAGCCGAAAAGCTAGCAAAATATCCGCTTGAGCAAGTAAAGATTATTGTCATTGATGGCGTGTATTCCATGTCGGCAGATTTTCCCGATCTGCCAGCTTACGTGCGTCTGGCAAAAGAGTACAATGCTTTCATTTACATGGATGATGCACATGGTTTTGGCATTTTGGGCGAAAATCCCAGCAGCGATATGCCTTACGGGTATAAAGGAAACGGGATGGTGAATTACTTTGACCTGCAGTTTGCAGAGGATAATATCATCTATGTCGCCGGTTTGTCCAAAGCCTATTCTTCCTATGCAGCATTCTTGACTTGTGGCGATCGCCAGATCAAAACCAACTTCCGCAACGCTTGGACTGCTATATTTTCTGGACCTTCTCCTGTTGCGAGTTTGGCAAGTGCCTTAGCTGGACTACAGGTGAATCGTCAGGAAGGGGAGCAGTTAAGAAAACAAATTTATCACTTGACTCGCAAACTGGTTACACAAGCAAGAGCCATTGGATTTGAAGTGGATAATTATGGTTACGTTCCCATCGTCAGCGTGTTAGTGGGAGATGCTCAACATATGATTGATGTCTGTCGACTTCTTTGGGAATATGGTATTTTGATTACTCCGGCTATTTTCCCGATCGTACCTTTAAATAAAAGTGCTTTAAGGTTTTCGATTACAGCTGCCAATACCGAAGAGGAGATAGACCAAGCAATTAAAGCTCTCGAAGCCGTTTGGGTTTTGCTACAAAAGGAGAAATAACCCAAATGACCCATGTAAGATTAGAACAGGCGATTGCTCAGGTTCCACTTTCCATTCAATCAGAGTTAAGGACAATTCTGTCCCAACATGCTGTAATTGACTCAAGTGTTGTCACCTCTTGGCTTGATCGACTTGGTATTGATATTGGTACGTTAATGATTCAGTTACTACCAGTAGCCACGGCCTATGCTAGGGTACCAATATCGCAGTTTTATGTAGGGGCGATCGCTCTTGGTAAACCAAAATCCAATAATCAGGTGGATTCTGGAACTCTTTATTTTGGTGCCGATATGGAATTTGTAGGGCAGGCACTTAGTTTCTCAGTTCATGCAGAACAGTCCGCAACCATCAATGCGTGGTTGCACGGAGAGACGGGTTTGCAAGCTTTAGCAACCAATGAAGCACCATGTGGATATTGCCGACAGTTTTTATACGAGATGGCAACTGTAAATCAGGATTTTGTTATTCTCTTAAAGTCCAACAAGACACAAATAGAGCAAACTTATACTTCAAATAAACTCCCATATTTTCTACCTGAGGCCTTTGGACCACCAAATCTTGGACTTACGAGTGGATTAATGGAAACAGTATTTCATGGTCTGGAGACTTGTTCTACCGATGATACCGATGATGTTGTGCTTGCTGCTCTATCAGCCGCCAATCAAAGTTATGCTCCCTATACGAAAAATTTTGCAGGGGTAGCGTTAAAAGATTCCCATGGGAATATATTTACAGGTCGGTACGCTGAAAACGCTGCTTATCATTCATCCATGTCTCCGATGGAATCTGCTCTGACCTACATGAATATGAATAGATATCCTCAATCACTATTCGACATTTGTGATGCTGTTTTAGTGGAAGCGGAAACTACCATTAGTCAAATGTCTGTCACTGAATCCTTCCTTTCTTCTATCGCCCCCAAGGTTGATCTGAGGTACGCCCCTGCAACTCTCTCCAGTAATAAGTTAGGACCTACACATTGACAGAAACTGAATAATGTACGTTCAAGCCCAAGAGTTATTATTCTGTGGTATGATCAAAGACAGAACTGATTAAGAGAAGGCTCATTATGTCTACTGAGTTGACAAACGAACAAGTATTTAAACTGATTTGCATGGAAGTCATTGAAACCATGGGATTCGCACACTTTCCTCCTCTCATTTTAGTCTATGAGATGACTAATTCCGGATTTGTAGATTGGTGCGAACAGATGGTTTTTATTGATGATGACGGTAAGCTCAATGAAGGAGAAAAATTCTTATTAGATTGGATGAGAAAGAACGTAGGAAACTTCGATCTGATACGTCAATTAATGCCCGTTGCTGAACGTCTAGAAATGAAAATGAGGTCTTAATTTTAGGTATTTAACTTCAAATTATCGAAAAAGGCAGGAGGCAAGCGATAGCGAAGCGCTGCTGCAAGCAGTTCGCTAGCCTCCAAAACGACGGCTAAAATCCCTATTTTTTCGTCAACTTTCAAAAGTTTTCAGTCTACTGAATGTAAAAGCTGCTATACCGTCTTTCAATGCGTCCATATTCTTTGACACGAACGAGATATTTTTGTAGACCCATAGGTTCAATTTTCTGTATTTCTTTTAACCCCATAAACACCTGCTTAATAACTGTATCCCATTCTCAATAAGTACCAACTTTTTTCAGAGGGTCTATCACCTAAAACCCTTTACTTATATTGGTTTCACCTTGCTTGTCGCCCCCTCAAATTCATGATATATTCTCCATCTGAATTGATAGCCTGAACGCTGTTCTCTAACAACAAAGCCACATTTTTTGCACCGCTTTAAATTTTGAATTATTTATTGTTGTGGATAATATTGGGGGGTGATCATCGGGGCTTGATAAGTACCCATAGGCACATTATTAACCATTCCATTCGGTACGTTTGGATTGATCATCGGTGCTTGAATAAAAGGCTGAACAGGTTGAACAGGTTGAATAGGTTGAATAGGTGGAATCGGTACTTGATAATTAGGAATAGGTTGATTAGGCTGATTATTAGTAAAATTACTAGGTTGTACTGTAGCTTTGCTGAAGTATTGATAAGCAGAACTGGAAATAGAACTAATTAATTTTGCAGCACGAGGATCATTATTTGGACGTTGTACCATAATAGCCGCAATATAACGCTTACCCGTCGGCACATCAATCAATCCCGCATCTGCTAACATTGTACCAATATCACCAGTTTTGTGATACGCATTTGCGCCTTTTCCTAAACCAGCAGGTAAAAGATTATCTCTTTCCGTACGGTTCATAATATTAAGCATTGAATCACGCGATCGCATAGTCACCACATTACCTTGATTGACCATAGAGATTAAATTCCCCAATTCTCGCGGACTGGTGGTATTAGTCCCTTGTAAATCTGGGAGAGGACTACGAATCATCGTTGTTGTTAGTCCCCAACTGCGAAAACGCCCATTTAAAGCCTCTTGTCCCCCCAATTTAGCAATTAGCATATTTGTCGCGGTGTTATCGCTAATTGTAATCATTTTTGTCGCCAGATCAAGAGCCGTGTACTTGCTGCCTGGAGCTTGATATTGTATATTTCCTGAACCACCGACAATCATTTCCTTTTCCAGAGTTAATATTTCATCTAAACGGATTTTACCCGCATCTACATCCTGGAAAAAAGCCATCAAAATCGGGATTTTAATTGTACTAGCGGCCGGAAAACTCCTATTACCATTAATATCTACATAAGCACCATTATCTAAGTCTAATAAAAATACCCCCGGCGTTAAGTCAGAATTAGTAGCAGGGAGGCTTTGCAGCGTATCTT
>NZ_KE384662.1:522-1099 GCF_000426905.1 Dolichospermum circinale AWQC131C | reverse complement strand
TGGAGAAGATATATTAGACGTACCTCTAGGAAAATTTATCAATTATCAACAAGTTCCTGTCCAGTTTTTTCCCCGGTTTTCTCCTTCTATTCACGCTTTGAGAGAATTTGCTTTTTCCAGAGAATTAACAATATGGTTATGGCAAAATATCCGTAATTATGACTTGTTACATATTCATGCTATTTTCTCCTATAGTTCTACAATAGCAATGGCGATCGCCCGCTGTCAAAAAATTCCCTATATTGTTCGTCCCCTAGGACAATTATGTACATGGTCATTACAGCAAAGTGCTAGAAAAAAGCAAATCTATCTGAAAATTATCGAAAAAGCTAATCTTAATCACAGTCAATCAATTCATTTTACCTCTATTGCAGAACAACAAGAAGCTGCCCTATTAAATTTAACCTCCCCAAATTTTATCATCCCCCACGGACTTGCGATTCCCGATACAATTCCCCATGCTTATCAACGTCTACGACAACATTTTAATTTACCCATAGATGAACCAATTATCTTATTTTTATCTCGCTTACATCCTAAAAAAGGTTTAGACTACCTAATTCCAGCATTAGGTAAA
>NZ_KE384662.1:0-380 GCF_000426905.1 Dolichospermum circinale AWQC131C | reverse complement strand
CAAGGGTGAAATCAAGGATTTATTAATACAAGGAGCAGATATATTTGCCCTAACTTCCCATTCCGAAAACTTTGGTATATCAGTTCTAGAATCCCTAGCTGCGGGTACTCCAGTTATAATTACCCCTGGTGTAGCGCTCAGTGATATAGTTCAGCAACAACATCTGGGATATGTTACAGAACTTAATATTAATGCAATCGCAGCTACAATTGAAAACTTCTTAGATCATCCTCAAGAATCTAAACAAATGGGCGCTCGCGCCCGGCAGTTTATATTAGATAATTATACCTGGGATAAAATAGCATCAAAGATGATCTCCATTTACGAAAAGATCATTCAAAGTTATAATTTATAGAACATTTCAGGCAATGAAACACAGG
>NZ_KE384661.1:530-1107 GCF_000426905.1 Dolichospermum circinale AWQC131C | reverse complement strand
TGGAGAAGATATATTAGACGTACCTCTAGGAAAATTTATCAATTATCAACAAGTTCCTGTCCACTTCTTTCCCCGGTTTTCTCCTTCTATTCACGCTTTGAGAGAATTTGCTTTTTCCAGAGAATTAACAATATGGTTATGGGAAAATATCCGTAATTATGACTTATTACATATTCATGCTATTTTCTCCTATGCTCCGAGTATAGCAATGGCGATCGCCCGCTGTCAAAAAGTTCCTTATATTGTTACCGTACATGGACTACTTTGTGAATGGTCATTACAGCAAAAAGAACTCAAAAAGAAGCTATATCTCAAACTTTTAGAAAAAGCTAATCTTAATCATAGTCAATCAGTTCATTTTACCTCTATTGCAGAACAAAAAGAAGCATCACCATTAAATTTGACTTCTTCCAGTTTTGTCCTCCCCCTTGGTATTTATCCCCCTCAAAAAATTCTTAATACTCGTGAAAGGCTAAAAAAACACCTGAACATTCCCATAGATGAACCAATTATCTTATTTTTATCTCGCTTACATCCTAAAAAAGGTTTAGACTATCTAATTCCAGCATTAGGTAAG
>NZ_KE384661.1:0-388 GCF_000426905.1 Dolichospermum circinale AWQC131C | reverse complement strand
CAAGGGTGAAATCAAGGATTTATTAATACAAGGAGCAGATATATTTGCCCTAACTTCCCATTCGGAAAACTTTGGTATATCAGTTCTAGAATCCCTAGCTGCGGGTACTCCAGTTATAATTACCCCTGGTGTAGCTCTTAGTGATATAGTCCAGCAACAACAACTGGGATATGTTACAGAACTTAATATTAATGCAATCGCAGCTACAATTGAAAACTTCTTAGATCATCCTCAAGAATCGAAGAAAATGGGCGCTCGCGCCCGGCAGTTTATATTAGATAATTATACCTGGGATAAAATAGCATCAAAGATAATCTCCATTTACGGCATTGCTGAATTAGGGTATGATAAAGGAAAGGAGCGATCGCTAAACAGGATAATAATTCCT
>NZ_KE384660.1:235-1142 GCF_000426905.1 Dolichospermum circinale AWQC131C | reverse complement strand
AGAACTTAGGTTTAAATTGGTGCGAGTAAAGGTATAAACCAAGTTAGTCGCACCGTCTTCTTGAACAGTGGCAGGACTGACACTGACAGTTACAGAAGGTAAGTTAGCCGCCGCCAAAGCGTTAAAAACATTGAGCCGCTTACCAGAAACCGTTTTACCGGCAAGGGATGCCAGGGGGTCGCCCGTGTTCATTAAGGTATTTTTCACCTGTTGGGCTGTCCAGGTGGGATTTTGAGACCAGACTAAAGCCGCAGCCCCGGCAACGTGGGGAGTCGCCATTGACGTGCCAGAATAGGTGGAATAAGTGTTATTAGGCGTGGTGCTATAAATGTCTGAACCTGGTGCGCCTAAGTCCACACTAGTCAATCCATAGTTGGAGAAGGAAGACAGGCTACCAGTGTTTGTGGTGGAAGCAACAGAGATAATATTAGCTAAGTTGTAGCTGGCGGGATAGGAGGGGTTTGTGTCATTGTTATTAGACTCATTACCGGCCGCCGCAATAAATAAAGCTCCCTGTTGTCCAGCGGCATTAATGGCATCATACAAAGCTTGGCTATAGCCTCCACCTCCCCAGGAGTTGTTGGTTATTTTCACGCCCTTGGCTGTGGCATAGTTAATTGCTTTTATGGCGTTGGAAGTAGAACCCGAACCAGTATCATCTAAAAACTTCAGGGGCATGATTTTAGCATTCCAGGCCACCCCTGTCACGCCGACCCCATTATTTCCTTTACCAGCAATAGTTCCCGAAACATGGGTGCCATGTCCGTCCACATCACTGGGATTGTTATCGTTATAGGCAAAGTCCCAACCGCGAATGTCGTCAATGTAGCCATTGCCATCGTTGTCAATGCCATCGTTGGCAATTTCCCCTGGGTTTGTCCAGATATTGCCAACTAGGTCTTGGTGA
>NZ_KE384660.1:0-225 GCF_000426905.1 Dolichospermum circinale AWQC131C | reverse complement strand
AACCCCAATCACTAAATTAGGATTGCCGGTCTGAATATCCCAAGCTTCAGGAGCGTCAATATCTGTGTCTGCTGTGTTATGTAGTCCCCATAGTTGAGGAAAGCCTGGGTCATTGGGGAATGTGGCTGCTTTGGTGACAATATAATCTCGCTCGATGTACTGGAATGTGGGACTATTTCTATATGTAGCTAGGGCAGTTTCTACAGAAGTTTTTCCAGATAATGT
>NZ_APIY01000442.1:0-1249 GCF_000426905.1 Dolichospermum circinale AWQC131C | reverse complement strand
TATCATTAGGTTTTCCCTAGTTATTTTGACAGCAAAAGAACTCCCATTGCTTGATATACAATGAGTTCAGGTCTTCTTTATTTTTTTGTCTTTGATATTTTTGGCAATAAATATTTTCTAACTACCATCAAAACCGTCAATTAACAACATTTTTTCCCAGTTTTTTCCTAACCATGACTGTCCATCTTTTATTGATATAAAACCACAACTTCTGTAAACATTCAAAATGAGTGTTACTAATAAGGAGAACTTTCCGGCTACTTCTTTATTTTTTATCCTTGATTTATCTTCATTAAAAATCACATCTTTAACCCAATGTACTTGATTCTCAATTAACCAATGTTCTTGGATTTTTTGTGCAAATATTTCCGCAGTTAATTTCTTGCTACTAATATAATATAAAGTTTGACTATATTTTTTATCCCCGCGAAAACCCATTCTCTCCACTTTGATAAAACTTTTGATATGAGGATAATTTTTATGTCCTACTTCTTGACTATCAAATACTGATGTTTTCCGGATTACATCACGTCCATGACTTTTATCTCTTGAGTCATATACCGTAAGTGGTTTTGTTATTTGTGCTAGTTCTTTTAACCGATTGTACAATTTTATTTGATTTCTTTTTACTGTGATTAAATAATCATTTTTACTCTCAATTATTGTCTTAGTTATTTCTTTATTACAATGCAAAGCATCCAAAGTAAAAACCTGATTATATAAATCGCAATTCTCTATCATAGAGCGGACTACAGCACTTTCTGACTTTTTTTTATTCTCCTGAATTTCTACCTTAATTATTAACTTTGTTTCTTGGCTAAACCAAGATACCACATTTAACATATTCTGGGATTTTTCCTCATAATCAGTCAGAGTGTTTTTTAAACTCTTCCCGTCAATAGCAATCCAATCTTCCTGAGATTTTGGCGAATAATAATTGTTAATTATTGACGTAAGTATTGACTGTATATCTATAATATTTATTCCGAGCATTACTCTTCTTATTGTACTATAAGACGGCAGCGTTTTTGAGGTTATAGACAACATTTTAATCAGCTTTTCCTCTTCAGATTGGCAAAAAGATGTAATTTGCTTATAACTAACATTTCCTGTTAATAAGGCTAAAATAATAATAGTAAGGACTACCCATAACTCATGCCTTCTTCCTTGAGATTGGCGGAAATCCTTGACTTCTTTGAGTTTTTCGATTAAACTATTTAACATAATTGAAAAATTGAAACATTAGTGA
>NZ_APIY01000441.1:0-1252 GCF_000426905.1 Dolichospermum circinale AWQC131C | reverse complement strand
TTTAGCCAAACGCGATAAATTAATTGCAGCGTTTAGATCCCTATCTATCTCAAAACCACAGTTCTCACAGCAATAAATTCTTTCGGATAAAGAAAGATTTTCTTTTTTATGCCCACATCGAGAACAGGTTTTACTTGATGGATAAAATCTATCAGCAATTATAATTTCACAACCAAACTTTTTAGCTTTATATTCTAGCTGACGCTTAAACTCATGAAACCCACAATCAGCTATTGCTTGGGCTAATTTATGGTTTGATAACATCCCTGAAACATTCAAATCTTCTACTACTATCTTCGCGTGGTTTTTGCATAAGTAAGTAGTGATTTTGTGAAGAGTATCTTTTCTCAGGTTTGCTATTCTCGCATGATGTCTAGCTAGTTTAATTTTGGCTTTATGCTTATTGCTTGAACATGAAGCCTTTTTAGAGTAGATATTAGATAATCTTTGCAGTTTAGCTAAGTTCTGTTTGTAGTGTTTAGGATTAGCAAAAGTAATACCAGTGCTAAGAATAGCTAGTTCCTTTACTCCCAAATCAACACCAACAGCATCATGTTTTTTAATAGTTGGTCGACATTCTTGTTCATAAGAAAAAGCTATGTACCAGCTATCAGCAGTCCTAGAAATAGTAATACTTTTGCCGGTGGTATGAGGTAATCCTTCATAAGTTTTTACCCATCCAATTGTTGGTAGTTTTATTGATGTGCCACCTACAGGAATTGGTTTACCACCATTATCAATTGTAAAACTATCATTTTTCCCTTTCTTTTTGAAGTTGGGATATTTAGACTGTCCTTTAAAAAATCTCTGGAAAGCCTCACCTAAACTATCAAAGGCGTATTGAGTGATTTTCTGACAAATACCTTTTTCTTTAATCCATGCCAATTCAGGTTTTACATGGTTATTAAAGAATTTTTTGAGGATATATTTGTTTGGCTTTAATCCATCTTTATGCAAACAAGCCCAAGTAGCTAAACCCCAATTATAGGTAAACCTTGCTATACCAGCGTGTTTAGCCATTAATATTTCCTGGGTTTTGTTTAACTTGAGTTTTGTTTTGATAGATAAAAGCATTGCTCGACCTCAACACTGTATTTCTTTGCTGTCTAAAACTGACATATCTTGTACAGGTTTGTCAATAGCATTTTTGAGATTATCCTTGATTTCTTTGGAGTAATTCCTCAATCCGTACAATCGACAAGAAAAGCAGTGGATAATTGCCATTAGGTCTTCGACTAATTCTTGTTGAGGT
>NZ_APIY01000440.1:0-1381 GCF_000426905.1 Dolichospermum circinale AWQC131C | reverse complement strand
ATTAGTTAGAGGATTTTCTATTGTTTGACAACCGATAACTGATAAACAGGTAGAGTACACAACTAAATTTTTCAACATATTAAATCATCTCAGGTTTGCTAAACAAGAATTAATTTTCATCATGGTGCGGATTTATCATTAATTAACGGGTTTTCATGTTTTTTGATAAATTATTTATGTTTAATTTTAGTAACATACCACCTTTGATATTCTTTGTTCCAAGCTAGATAAAACTTGAGTTTAATAGGAGAAATTTTCCCACTTTTCATTTTATAGTGAGTACCAATATTGACGATAGCATTATCATAACTTTCTTTTTCAATCTTAACTCTGTTAATATTTACATGATCAACTTGTGTCCACCATTTAATAAAAGAGTTGTAACCATCTGGATGTAATTCTTTATTTTCTTTGACTGTGGTGGGATAAATATCCCAAGCTGTTTGATAATCTTGATTATTAATTTTAGTATAGTAATCTTCTATAGCTTTTGCAGGTGATAGTCTATTAACATTATCTGATACTGAAGGAGTAGGTTGAGACTCATTTACAGATAAATTAGATGTTGTTGTTGAAGAAGAGATTAGTTGAATATTAATAATTCGCCAATTATTGTCTGTTTCATTCCATCTCAGGTAGTATAGAACATCTGCATAAATTTTACTCCCATTTTTTAAATCATCTTTACATCGCACTTTGACTTTTGCAGTTTTATTTTGAGAAGAGGAACTAATTATTTCTACATTAATATTATTAATTTGTTCCCACCATTCTATATAGGATTGATAACCTTTAGGATGAGATGTAGAATTTTCCTGTAATTCAGTCGCCAAAAAACTCCAAGCCTCTGTATAATTGTTTTCATTTAGCTTTGTATAGTAATTGTTGATAAATATTTCCGGTGATGGTCTATTAACATTATCTATATCTGCCGCTGATACAGTGGATAAATTTCTTTTTTGTCTTGTTAGCGTGGTTTTAGATTTGGGAATTATAGCAACCTGATTTGTTTCCACAGGTGTGGGAATAGGAGAAGATGATAAACTAGTAGTTGGTGTATTATTCTCCAATTGCAATACTAAATCAAAGGTTTTTACCCCTTGAGGTGCAGCAACTTGAATAATATATTTACCATTTCTGGGTAACTCTCCACCTTTGAAAATTGTATTATCTGGAGTAAATACCCAAAGACAAACATCCGCATCTGTATTATAACTTAATTTTTGTCCTGTTTTTGCTGTAAAGGTATAACCAACATTTTTATTAGCGCTAACTTGACCAGACTTAGTAACTGTACTTTCATTTAATACAACCTCCTCTACATCTTTTCCACTCAAGGAAACCATAGGTTTTTCCCCACAACCAGAGGAACTGATAGCAT
>NZ_APIY01000439.1:0-1412 GCF_000426905.1 Dolichospermum circinale AWQC131C | reverse complement strand
GAAAAAGAAAATTCAAGATGATTAAAAAATTTATTATTCAGAAAGCAAGAAATGAGAGAATCATAATAAACAAGTAGAGGAAACTGTTGTGAAATTAAAACCCCAAGAAATAGAAATTCAGAACATAGACCATCTAGGGATAGTAGCAGGAATCATAGATTCAATCGGAATAGTAGAAATAATAAATGAATTAATAGGAGTCGAAAAAGACGAAAAAGTAAATGCAGGTCAAGTAGTAAAAGCCATGATAATAAACGGGTTAGGATTTGTCTCCAAACCGTTATATATGTTTCCTAAATATTTTGAAACTATCGCTTGTGAACATCTAATAGGAACAGGAGTAAAACCAGAATATCTCAACGACGACAAACTAGGCAGAGTCATGGATAAACTATTTATCAAAGGATTAGATACAATATTTTTTATCATCGCCTTAAAAGCCGCCCAAAAATTTGGGGTATCACTATCAACATCACATCTAGACTCATCATCAATGCACCTACATGGGCAGTATAACACTAGCTTACCAGAAGTAATATTTGAGAGTCAAGAAATAGGAAATAACCAAGAATTAGAAGAAATAGCAGTAAAATCACCAAAAGAAATAACCATCAATTACGGAAATGCTGAGTGCAGGGCGTTTTATTATTGCTACGAACGTTTGAGATTCAAAGGAACTAAGTAATGATTCTATGCTAAGTGAATATAAAGCTCAACAATCATGTGAACGGGGGTTTGCTTTTCTCAAAGACCCATTATTTTTTGCCGACAGTATTTTCCTCAAAAGTCCTGAAAGAATAGAGTCTCTGGGAATGATTATGGGTTTATGTTTACTAGTTTATACTTTGGCGCAACGTCAAATTAGAAATGCTCTCTTCAATTCTAAATCAACAATTAAAAATCAATTAGGTAAAGCAACAGACCGCCCTACTTTGCGCTGGATTTTTCAATGCTTTCAGTGTATTCATTTGGTTATACTCAATCAGGAAGAACATATTTCTAATTGGAATAAGGACAGAGATTTTATCTTGAGTCTTTTACCAGATGATTGTTTACGTTACTATCAATTAGTCACCTAATTATTATCTCTATCAATTTAATTTCTCTTGTAAAGATGAGCTAATTTCTTTGATTTATAGCTCTATTTTACTATGTCTATAATTTCGTTTTTTACTTTAATTGATTAGGCTAACTTATGATTTGTCTTTTGAATCTCTTATTTTATTTATTTGTTGTCCTCTCCAGGTGGTGTGCATTCTTATTGTTTTTTATTGAGAATAGGTTTTGATGACGTTTTTGGCGATTTACTGTTTCTCAAATGCCTTTTTTCACTTTATATGTTTGTTTTCATGCTCCCTTTAATTTTTTCTCTACGTAATTTACCCCAGTGACAGTTTGGGGTGCGGAATGTG
>NZ_APIY01000438.1:0-1530 GCF_000426905.1 Dolichospermum circinale AWQC131C | reverse complement strand
TAACTAATGCTAACAAATACATAAGTTGAGATTGTCTCTCAACCAAGGCGTATCAACCAATGCACGAAGATAAATTCCTCGCGCACCATTCAAATCTCGGTTCATGATTCTACCATCTAGCCGAGATTTGATGATTTTAGATCCCCCTAGATTATTGATAATTTCACCAGTCCAACTTACTGTTTTTGAAGTATATGCTTCATTAACATCAATTACTATTTTTGATAATTCATTTGCTTTGTGTTTGATAAATTTCTTGAACTTGTAATGACTTAACGTAAGCATTTGTCGAACTGATTTAGACCTGATTCTTCTCTTGGCTTTTCTAGACATAATAGATGTCTCGAAAGTAGGAAGTAAAATCACATCAAAATTATCAACCAGAAACCTAGATGTCTTTTTATGCAACTCGTCCACTAGATATTTAATCTTTCCTCTTAACCGAGTTGCAGCATTTTTTAATCTTTTCTTTTGTCTGCTTTTAGCTTTAGATATTTTGCTGATTAACTTATCTAGCTTAAAACAAAGTTTTTGGATTCTTAGATTAGCATTTTCGCCTAACCATCCAAAGCTATTATCAGAGAAGAAGGTTAAAAAATTTCTAATTCCGGGATCTAAAGCCACGACACGCCCTTGGTTCTCGGTCTTGTGTCGTGGGCTTTCTGTTGGTAAGCAGATGTAGTAATCTCCATAAAATGAGACTAATCTACAATCTCCAAACCCATCAGGTAAAGTTTCTTTATATTCCAATTCTCCTAAAACAGTGTGATAAATTCCTGCATCTTTTATGGCAGATTTGGGAATATAACAAGACTGTACAGGATCTTTTTTGGTTCTAAATCTACACCTACTAATCCCACCACCATCAATATACTTTTTCTTGGCATTCTTAACAGCCTGACAAGCATCTTTGATGGCAATCGCCTTAATTTGATATGGTGCATCTTTACACCAATCAGGTAATCCTTGAATAATCCCGGTTTTTATCTCTTTCCAATTGGCTTTTGTTTCTGGAGTTTGTAAATATCTAATTGTTTCGTTATAGGCAAACCTGGAAGCACCAAACCAATATTTAATTTTCCTTTTCTGTGCAGGACTCAATTTCAGATAAATCTTCTTTGATTTTTTTAGAGTATTTCCTAAGTCCCTGCATTCTACAGGAAAAGACGTGAAGGATTGAGAGTAAATCCTGGGTAAGTTCTGATTGTGGACAGTGTACTGTTTTGTCAAGAACCACGATTTGTCCACCGTTTTGTTCGACCATATATTGTACAAGTTCAAATCCAAATCTTGCGAGTCTGTCCCGACAGGCAACAACAAGGATGAATTTATTTCCTTGCAAAAGTCTGTCCAGTAGGGAGCGCAGACCTTTTCTTTTGAAGTTGAGTCCTGAGCCAATATCTTTGATGATTTCTGCGTCTGGGTAGAGGGATTGCATATAGGCGATTTGTCTATCAAGGTCATCTCGCTGTTTTGAAGAACTGACCCGGCAGTAGCAAATAGTGGGAGTTCTAATTGAATCGCCCGTGA
>NZ_APIY01000437.1:0-1715 GCF_000426905.1 Dolichospermum circinale AWQC131C | reverse complement strand
AGAAATGATATTGAAACTTTCAAAAAACATTTAAAAAACCTAATTGCAAAAATTAACGAATCTGAATCAGAGGAATTTCATAAAAACCTGATTGCTGACTTTTTAAATAACACATATTACAGTTTTCATCACTTTATTAATACTCAAGGACGAAATGACCTGGTTATTCATAATGGTCAAGACCCTAAAACCAGTGTTGGTGTAATTTTAGAAGTTAAAAAGCCGACGAATAAAAGCGAAATGCTGAAAGTTGATAATTTAAACACTAAAGCATTTCAGGAATTAGTTTTATATTTTCTCAGAGAACTTTTAACTGAAAAAAATCTAGAACTGAAATATTTAATAGCAACTAATATCTACGAATGGTTTATTTTTGATGCTCAAGATTTTGATAAATTCTTTCAAGACAATAAAACCCTAGTTCAACAATTTAAAGATTTTACCGACGGAAGATTAATCAGTAAAAAAACTGATTTTTTTTTATCAAGAAATTGCTCAACCTGCTATTACCGAAATTGCAGATAAAATCACTTTTACTCATTTTGATATTCGAGAATATCAAGAATATTTACAACCTGGAGAAAATCCTGATGATCATAAATTAATTCCACTGTTTAAATTACTTTCTCCAGAACATTTATTAAAGTTACCTTTCGCAAATGACAGTAATACTCTTGATAAAGGATTTTATCATGAGTTATTACATATTATCGGTTTAACAGAAGTTAAAAAAGGTGGTAAAAAACTCATTCAACGCAAAAAATCAAATGAGAGAAATACGGGTTCACTCATGGAAAATGCTATTGTCCAACTTGATAGTTTAGACAAAATTTCTCAAGTCAAAGATTACCAATTACAACTTTTTAATTTTGGTTTAGAATTAGCAATTACTTGGGTAAATAGAATCTTGTTTCTCAAACTATTAGAAGCACAATTAATTAAATATCATCAAAATGATCTAGCTTGGGGATTTTTAAATTTAAATAAGGTGCAAAATTATGATGATCTTAATAGTCTGTTTTTTAGTGTATTAGCACGAAAACCAGAAGACAGAAACGATAGTTTTAAAAACAAATTTACTTATGTTCCTTATTTAAATAGTTCTTTATTTGAACCTACGGAAATGGAACAAACAACGATTTTTATTAGTAATTTGAGAAATGAGAAATTAGAAATTTTTCCTGCTACTGTCTTAAAAGATAATAACGGAAAAAAACGATTTGGTGAAATTAACGCTTTAGAATATTTATTTGATTTTCTGGACGCTTATGATTTTAATAGTGAAACTGGGGAAGAAATTCAAGAGGAGAATAAAAGATTAATTAATGCGTCTGTACTGGGTTTAATTTTCGAGAAAATTAATGGTTATCAAGACGGTTCTTTCTTTACTCCCGGTTTTATTACTATGTATATGTGTCGGGAAACAATTAGAAAAGCGGTTGTTCAGAAGTTTAATGAAATTAAAGGTTGGAGTTGTGAAAATATTGATGATTTATATGATAAAATAGAGGATAAAAAAGATGCTAATACGATTATTAATAGTTTAAAAATATGTGATCCTGCGGTGGGTTCAGGACATTTTTTAGTTTCGGCTTTGAATGAAATTATCGCAATTAAAAGCGAATTAAAGATTTTATTGGATAGGGAAGGTAAAAGATTAAAGGAATATCAGATTGAAGTTGTGAATGATGAGTTAATCATTACAGATGAGGATG
>NZ_APIY01000436.1:0-1796 GCF_000426905.1 Dolichospermum circinale AWQC131C | reverse complement strand
AATCATTACTTGAGTCATCATAGAATTATTTTAATAATTTTGATAACTTTTATATTATAACATATAAAAGTTTTAATTGCGGAGTTAAATCTGAAACAAAAAGATTTAGTTCCTATTTTTAAAACAGAGTCAATTGTTTCCGATGTACTTAAAAACAAGCGTAAATTAACAGTTGAACATATTGAAAAGCTGGCAAAGTTTTTTAATGTTTCAGCCGCCGTATTCTTTCCAAAAAATCCATCAGAAAGAGATTTTTTAGAAGTAGCATAATGCACTATTTCAATAACAAAATCAAAATCGTGCGTTACATTTCATTCATTAACGCACCCTACAATTAACTGTCTCTGTCTGAATCAGGATATCCAGGATTTTAGGATTTACAGGATGTTATAATATTTATAAACTTTCACCAAAATATACAGTTATGGTGATCGCTATTTCCCTAACTCCAGAACTAGAAGCAAGACTACGCGAAAAAGCAACCCAACAAGGAAAAGATATCAGTTTAGTTGCGGCTGAATTATTAACAAATATCCTAGATTGGGAATTAGAAGATTCACAAGCAGCTATTCAAGGTATTCAGCAAGGATTAGAAGATTTTGAAGCAGGTCGCTTTCGGTCTTTTGATGATTTTGCAAAAAGAACAACGTCGTAAATATAACCTGGTTCAAGATGTATAAAATCATGGTTTAATTTGATGTGAGATTTGCTATTATTGAAAATAAGGTTTAAGACAATTAACTGAATTAGGTAAAAATCAATGATTTCAGAACAAGAATTATTAACAAAGTGGCGATCATTACCCCAGGATAAACAACAGGAAGTCTTAAAATTTGTGGAACTTATGCAATTGAAAACCACAGCAAAAAAACCTCCTTTGGGGGAACGTTTGCGAGAAATTCGCTCTAAAATTGTTGCATCTGGTAAACCTTTATTAAATGCAGATGAAATAGAAAAAGAATTAGCTGATCGTAGGGGTGGAATCCAAGGTAGAGAAGAATGATTATAACTTATCTTGATTCGGGTGTGTTATTGAGTGCAACCAATGGTAATGGTTTAATTGCAGAAAAAGCATTAGAAATACTATCAGACTCACACCGGGTATTTGCTACTAGTGAGTTTGTCAGATTGGAGGTAAGTCCTAAAGCAGTTTATCATCAGCAAACGGAAGAATCTCAATTTTATGAAGAGTTTTTTAATGATGTTATTTACTGGGCAAATGATTTAACTTATATTGTACAAGAGGCTTATAAAATTGCTTCTCGGTATGGATTAGCTGCTATGGATGCACTTCATGTAGCTGCTGCTTTTTCTGTTGGTGCTGAGGAGTTAATTACTACTGAGAAAAAAACAAAACCTATGCACAAAGTAGTTGGTATTAAAGTAGTTTCTATTTTTGATTAAGATGTTTTTTTCTGACAATGAAAATTTCAACATCCCACCCATAACCTACAAATTACCAACGAACCATACAAACTGTAGGTTAGGTAGAACGCAGTGAAACCCAACAATTTAATCATCATCTATATTATTGTGAAAGTGCTGGGGTTTCTCAACTTTGTCGCGGGTCTTCATCTGGTGGATGCCAACCACCTTTTACCCAAAAACGACGCGCTTTGATAATAGAACCTTCATTATGCCTATCATCATTGAGGTCTAAGCGATTACAAGTAGCCCTTCCTGTAGGAGTAATACCAATAATTTTTAAACCATCTGCTGACCAAAGAAAATGATCTGACCATTTCTGTTTTCGAGGATTAAATATAGGAATTAAATCTCCAGTTTCCGGGTTAATA
>NZ_KE384659.1:120058-120763 GCF_000426905.1 Dolichospermum circinale AWQC131C | reverse complement strand
CCATACCTTCTCTCTTCAATCTTATACTCTTTTTGTCTCATTCTTAAGTTAAACTACTATAGTTTCAACTGATAGTAAATCTAGGCATTTTAAAATTTTGCTTTGACATTCTGTTTGTGCGTCTATTTTGTCATACCCTGTTGTTGAAATTGCAAGATTAAATGTAGATCCTTGGCTGCAATGAATTACAAATGCCTCACCTTTGTAGTAACCTAAAGGCTTGACAATAATGTTTATACCTGTTTTAAAGAAAAACTCAGAGCGTTGATCCAAATTTTTTTTACTTATGTTGATAATTTTTTGAATATTTTGATTTAGTTCATGTAATCTATGCTCAGATGGTTTTTGATCCATAAAACCAAAGCTGATAGTTTTTATAGTTCCTTTCCTTAAATAACAGATGCTTACTATAAGTGAACCTTCTGGAATTTCTATGTCCATCATTCCAAAAATTATAGTATTAGCAATACCTATCCTAGTAGGTGTATAATTCCAAGCACATTTACCAAATTCTCTTCGGAATTCCGCCCATAATTTTCGTAGAAACTTGTTTGCTTCCTCATTAGAATCAATTCCAACATGAAATATCATTTCGCATTTCTTTTCGATAAACATAGACATGGTAGATGAAAATAGATGTTTTTATACCTTATTTAGCAATATTAACTCAAATAAACCTATATGCAACATTATCTATATTCCTTC
>NZ_KE384659.1:111983-119989 GCF_000426905.1 Dolichospermum circinale AWQC131C | reverse complement strand
ACCTTCCATGGGTAGGGATTCTCGGCTCTACACCTAAATTCATACCTGGTTTCAGCAACGCCTCCTTCCCTTCTTCCTTCGCTGCCTTCCCTCCTTCGTGGTTCATTAACTCCGTGTCCTCTGCGCCTCTGCGTGCAAAAAAAACAATCCAGGGGCGGACAAACCGCCCCATTAAAATCAGGTAACACCAAAGAAAATCACCAAGCCCAAAACAGCCCCAAAAACGATCAGAGCATAGAATTGAACCCGACCACTTTCCAAGTATTTCAAACCTTCACCACTGACAAGAGTAAAGAAACCCGTGAGATTAACAGCGCCGTCAACAACGCGGAAATCAACTTCCATAACTTGTCTAGCCACACGACGCAAACCGAGAACAAAGACACGATGATAAATATCATCAAAGTACCATTTATTCAAGGATAAATCATAGAGTGGTTGAATATTTTTAGCGATCGCACTAGGATCGATTTTCCGAGCCAAATACATCAGCACCGCGAAAGTAATTCCAATCACAGAAACTGCCACAGAACTACCCGCCATTACATAAAACTCATGGGGGTCAAATTCCGCAGCCTTTTCCATCACTTCAGCTAAAGTTTCGCTAGGAGGAAAGATAAACTGCTCAAAATAATTGGCGTAGGGAGTACCCACCAAACCAATTAACATAGAAGGAATAGCCAAGACCACCAAAGGTAAACTCATTGTCCAAGGAGACTCATGAGGCTCATGGCTGTGGGAGTCATGGGAGTGACTATCTAATTCTCCCTTTTTCATCGCTCCAGGACCGAAATTAGGAGCTAATTCGGCTGTACCTGACTTCTGTGCTAAAGCAGCAGCGGCATTTTTGAGTTTTACCTTGATTTTCTCGTCATTACCCCGGAATTTACCCTCAAATGTTGAGAAATACATTCTAAACATATAAAAAGCTGTAATTCCTGCTGTCACCCAACCAATAAACCACAAGAAGGGGTTAGCAGCAAAAGCCGCACCGAGAATTTCATCTTTTGACCAGAAACCGGCAAAGGGAGGAATCCCGGCAATAGCCAAGCAACCAATCAAAAATGTGAAACCGGTCACGGGCATATATTTCCGCAGTCCGCCCATTAAGCGCATATCTTGCGCTAATACAGGGTCATGACCAACAACTGCTTCCATACCATGAATTACTGAACCAGAACCCAGGAATAACATCGCTTTAAAATAAGCGTGGGTCATGAGGTGGAATAAACCGGCGCTGTAAGCACCCACACCCATGGCCATCACCATGTAACCGAGTTGGGAAATGGTGGAATAAGCCAAACCCTTTTTAATGTCATTTTGGGTAATGGCGATAGTTGCCCCTAAAAACGCCGTCAATGCGCCAGTAAAAGCAATTACGTTCATTGCTGCTGGCACATTTTCAAATACTGGATACATCCGGGCAATGAGGAATACACCCGCTGCTACCATTGTCGCTGCGTGGATGAGGGCAGAAATCGGTGTAGGACCTTCCATTGCGTCTGGTAGCCAGACATGGAGTGGGAATTGAGCCGATTTAGCCACAGGTCCAAGAAAGACTAAAATCGCCAACACAATGGCGAGGAAATTGCTAATAGAGCCAGTTTCTACTAGGTTTGATAGGCGATCGCCCATCACCATAAAATCAAAGCTTCCTGTCGCCCAGAACAGCCCCAAAATGCCTAATAATAAACCGAAGTCACCGACCCGGTTTGTAACAAATGCTTTTTGGCAGGCCTCCGCTGCGGCTTTGCGATCATACCAAAAGCCCACTAGGAGGTAGGAACACATTCCCACCAGTTCCCAGAAAATGTAAACTTGTACCAGGTTGGGGCTGACCACCAAACCTAACATGGAAGAGCCAAATAAGCTCAGATACGCATAAAACCGCACATAACCGGGGTCATGAGCCATGTAGCCATCGGTGTAAATCATCACCAAAACTGCTACTGTGGTGACAATGACCAGCATTAAGGCTGTCAGGTGGTCAATAGTGTAGCCCATAGTCAGGTGAAAATTTCCTGCTGCTGCCCATTCTAGGGTGCGGAGGTAAGGTGCATGGCCTTGAATTTGACTCCACAGCAAGGCCGACGACAGAACCATAGAAGCTCCCATAAGGGAGATAATGACTACAGCATTTAATTGTCGCAGGCGGTTTGTCACCTGATTGATCGAGATTAGCCCTAGACCGACTAGCATTGCTCCCAAGAGAGGTAATACTGGAATCAGCCAGGCATACTGATAGATTAATTCCATCACTAACGCCTACTTTTAGAATTCTGTACAAATAAAGGGTGAGTTAACTGAAGAATCAGAACTGTTAGTAATTGTGACACAGACCCTTGAGGATAAAATACCCCACCCGATACCCTTTGAGTGGGGTGTTAAGCATGGTTTTAGATTTCGGACTCACCAAGCACCAAATTAATTAAAATAGCTGACTGAGCCTACTGTACTGCTTACGCTTCTAAAATAGCCTAACAGTCAGCCTTGGGGCTATAAAATTTCTAAAAACTTCTGCTTTTTGTCTTTTGTTACCTACCCTTATTTGTATGTAATTACACATTGTTGTATTCTAATTCGGCTGTTTTTATGCCAGTGTCAGTTTTATTAGTGATGTTGTAAGTAAGTTGAATTGCTTCTAAGGCTTGACGTAAATCGTCTCTACCACAAAAACCCTCTAAGCGTTGCTTGACTATTCCTTTTTCAATTAGCAATAAAGTCGGTAGGGATTTGAGGCGATAGGTATTAGACAACTTGAAATTTTGATCAGCGTTGACTCCGGCTAACTTAATTTCATCACCACATTGGGCTTGAAATTGCAATAAAAGCGGGTGAATAACGCGACATAAAGCACACCAGGGCGCTTCAAAGTAAACTAAAACGGGAACTGGAGATGCCAAAACTTCTTGATTAAATGTCCGTTCACTGACCGAAAACACCATGATGCCTCTTGGAATATAAGGTTTTTATATGAAAACAAAAACAATGGTCAGTAGCAGCAATTGGTAAGTCATGAGAAGAACATCTGATTTTTAGATTTTTCTGTAGACAAACAAACCACCGTCAATGTCGCGCTGGCTGTTATCAATGTTCAAATCTTGATTGCTATTGACTGCTACTGCCCTATAAAACTTTGACAATGCTGATAGTGTATATTGCTGTAGTTCATCATTGCTATTTATTTCCCGTTTTTACCAAGGTAGAAAGCTACTTATTGTTTACGGGGATAAATTCTGTCTGAGACTGGGGAGCAAATCCTTTTTCCCACCTTAGTGAAAAACAATCTCATGATAGATGCTAAAGTTTATCCTACATTGTTTTGGTAGCAAGTGATGATCACAAACTTTTATTAAATTTATATTTTTTGTTGATCTTAGGGATCAGACGAAACTACCACATTATCCTACTTGTTGCCACGAATAACAAGGGGTGAGACCACCATAATAAACCAGTAAAAATGGCAACTCCTAAATAAGCAGGACGCAGAAATTCTTGCCAGTTTAAGGATTGACGGCCATCAATAATTGCTTGAAAGGGAATAATAGAAGTCCGCTGCTTGAGAAGTGCAAAGGCTTCTCCATAGCGTTGACTTAAACGGCGATCTCCATGCCATACTCCAAAGAGGTGATGTAGTATCAGACCTATTGAGGTAACCAGGGTGAAGCTAGTACCTAACCAAAGAGTATGGGCTACACACCAAATTACCTGTCCCACCATTTGCGGGTGACGGGTAATACGGATAATCCCTGTTTCATAAAGATGAACTTGGGGCTTTTGAATAGCGGCAATTTCTAGTAAATTGAAGGTAGCAGGATATAAAAACAAAAAAGATACAGCAGACAATATCCAAACTAACGTTCCTACCCCCGGAATACCTTGTACCTGCCAAAGTTGCCATCCATCATAACGATGATTAAAAAAGTAAACAATTAATAGCACGGCTAAAGGTAAGCTGATTAATGCGAATAAAATGCGATAAAGCCGCGGTCCAATGTATTTTTCTGCCCAAGGACGCACAGCAGCGCCTCCACTATGGGCAATTGCAAAAACTAATTGTAACCCTAGTATGACAAAATGACTGGGAGTAAACCAAGAATTGGGCATGATAGATAAAACTCAATTTAACATTCTCAAAAACGAAAGAAGTTACTATTTATGGGTAAACATTGGGTAAACATCTTGAATTTTAACAGATTATACACGAAAGGATTTCTGTCAATATGTTGTGGTAAGTGTTTTAGTTAGTTCTTTAAATTTAACTATTGCCTAAATTATGACTAGTCACAAAGCTACTCGCCCCGATTTATTTTTCCAGCTACTCATACATCCAAATTTCTGGGTTAAGCCTTATGTCTGACCTTCCTTTTACATTAGATCAGTTACGTATTCTCAAAGCTATCGCCCAAGAAGGGAGTTTTAAGCGGGCTGCTGATAGTCTTTATGTCTCCCAACCGGCTGTCAGTTTGCAAGTTCAAAACCTGGAAAGGCAATTGGATGTTCCCATATTTGACAGGGGAGGCCGTCGCGCTCAATTAACAGAAGCGGGACATCTACTCCTAAGTTATGGGGAAAAAATCCTCAGTTTATGTCAGGAAACCTGTCGCGCTATTGAGGACTTGCAAAATCTTCAAGGTGGTACATTAATTGTCGGCGCGTCCCAAACTACTGGCACTTATCTTTTACCGAAAATGATCGGCTTATTTCGACAAAAGTATCCAGATGTGGCTGTGCAATTGCACGTCCATTCTACCAGACGCACCGCTTGGAGTGTTGCCAATGGCCAGATTGATCTGGCGATCATTGGTGGAGAAATTCCCGCTGAATTGGGGGAGTCTTTAAAAACTATTCCTTATGCTGAGGATGAATTAGCGCTCATTTTACCCACGTCCCATCCCTTTGCTAAATTAGAAACAATCCAAAAAGAAGACCTATATAAACTACAATTCATTGCTCTCGACTCCCAATCAACCATCCGCAAAGTTATTGACCAGGTACTGGCACGTTGTAATATTGACACCAGGCGGTTTAAGTTGGAAATGGAACTTAATTCCATAGAAGCAATTAAAAATGCCGTCCAGTCTGGCTTGGGTGCTGCCTTTGTCTCTACTTCTGCCATTGCTAAAGAATTACAAATGGGTGTTCTCCATCAAGCACTAATCCAGGACGTTGTAGTCAAGCGTACACTTTGGTTAATATTTAACCCTAGCCGTTATAGATCCAAAGCAGCAGAGGCTTTTAGTCAGGAGATATTACCTGAATTTGCTAACCCGGTTTGGATTCAGGATATGTTAAAGTTATCACAAATGGATCTAGTTATAAATACACTAGATTTAGCAGCGCCCAACCTTACTGATGGCAGTTAAACCATTCCAGTGTCATTAGATTAATTGCTAATGACTACTGGACTAAATCAAAATTAATTTATTAATTTGATACTGCATAAATACCTGATTTACAGTAATAATCCAGTTTCAATGCGTAACGGCTTAATCACCACTGACTAAAGATAATATGCAAGTCCACTGCACTCGTCCCTACTGTCAACGTCCCGAAAATCACTTTGCTGATTTAGATGATATTCAAACTTTAAAAACAGTACAGCAGAAATATTGTATTACCTGCGGTATGCCGCTGATTTTACGTGACCGATATTTGCCAATTAAACTGTTGGGTCAGGGGGGTTTTGGTGCGGCTTTTTTAGCAATTGACCGCGATACTCCCAGTTTGCGTCAATGTGTGATTAAACAATTTCAGCCCGGCAGTAATTTAACCGAAGAAGCCTTAGAAAAAGCCAAAATTCTCTTTGCACAAGAAGCAGAAGTTTTAGAAAAAATAGGTAATGAACATCCGCAAATACCTAATTTATTTGCTTTTTTTACCATTACAGTTCCTAGTTTACAAAACTTACAAATAAATAAACCAGAGCAGTTTTTTTATTTAGTTCAAGAGTATATTCATGGGCAAACTTTAGAGGAAGAATTAATTGAATATGGCAATTTTTCTGAACAAAAAGTGCTGGAAATACTCAAAGAAATTCTCCCAATTCTCCAGTTTATTCATGACAGAAATATTATCCATAGAGATATTAAACCTTCCAATATTATGCGTCGTCGTGATGGTAAGCTCTTTTTGCTAGATTTCGGTGCAGTTAAGTTAATTGCTAATGCGCCCCCTAGTTCTATAGGCATTTATTCTTTAGGATTTGCACCTCCAGAACAAATGAACAGTAGTCAAGTATTTCCATCTACGGATTTATATGCTTTAGCTGTTACTATACTGACATTGCTGACAGGACAAGAAAGCACTAAGCTATTTAACGCTTATACAAATCAATGGCAATGGCGGGCGCAAATCACCCTGAAACCGCGACTGGCAGATATTTTAGATAAAATGCTCTTACCTGCTGCTAGTGAGCGTTTTCAGTCAGCACAGGCGGTGCTAGAGGCTCTTTTTCCTCCCTCTGTTACCCCAACAACATCATCACAATTCCCAACTCAACCACCTAAACCACAACCAATTCAGCCCCAAGGATCAAATCAATCAACTTTTACTATTTGGGAATTATTAACTGGGGCTGCTTTTAGTGGGTTTGAAGGGGCATTAATTGCGATCGCTTTTTTCAGTTTATCCAAAAATATTCCCATCACTTTCATAATTTCTGTTGTGATTTTAAGTGGTTTAATTTTTGCTCAAACTAGACGCTGGCTGGAAAAATTTGATTTGCTAATTATCCCTGCAATCAGTTTGACAATTATATTTTTTATCCCTTATGTACGAGGAGGTATTGGTATTGAGCAAATAATTATTTTAGCTGTGGCTGCGGCCTTAATTTCAATAATATCAATAACCTTATTTAAGCTCATTTATAAATTATTATCTTCCCTGCTTTAAAAAAAATATCTTTAACCCCAAAACCACAAACTTATGTCTCCCAAAAAAGAAACTCTCCCACTTTTTTTATCTCTGATTGCTACCATTAGTTTAATATTCGGTGGTTCCTGGTTTTTAATCGAACGTTGGGCAAAAATTAGTTCAAATATGACATCTACTTCTAGTAGTAATAATTCCCAAAACTTATCTTCTAATTCAGTAACTAGTTGTAACCTCCCTAATCTTCCCCAGGGGATTTTTAGTTATGGTGGTAGTACCACCTGGGCTACTATTCGTAAGGACGTAGATTCTGTACTACAAAGAATTTGTCCTCAGTTTGTTTTACGTTACATACAACCACTTTTTAAAGACCCAGGTTCGGAAACTGGGATTCAAATGTTAATAGATAATCAACTAGCTTTTACTCAATCTTCCCGCTCCATTAAATTAGAAGAAACTAGCCAAGCGCAACAAAAAGGATTCAGATTAAAAGAAATTATCGTAGCAATTGATGGTATTGCGATCGCAGTTAATCATAACTTAAATATCCCCGGATTAACCACTGCCCAGATTAAAGATATTTACACTGGTAAAGTTACTAACTGGCAAAAATTAGGTGGTGCAAATTTACCTATTATTCCCTTATCTCGCGGTCAAGAAGCTGGTGGTACAGTGGATTTTTTTATTGAATATGTTCTCAACAAAGACAAATTTGGTAACAATGTTAGTTATATTGGTACAACCACAGAAGCAATCAGAAAAATAGCCAATACTCCAGGGGGAATTTATTACGGTTCCGCTCCTGAAATCGTCCCGCAATGTACTGTTAAATCCCTACCAATTGGACGAACAAAGGGGCAATTTGTCCCACCTTATCAACAACCAGAAATAGCTCAGTCTCAATGTCCAAATCAGCGTAACCAGTTGAACACCGAGGATTTTCGCAATGGAAATTACCCAATCACTCGCAACTTATTTGTGATTATCAAACAAAATGCTCAATCAGATCAACAAGCTGGAGAAGCTTATGCAAATTGGTTATTAACACCTCAAGGTCAAGAACTGATTGAAAAAGCTGGTTTTGTGAGCATAAAATGAGCTTTATACCCGACCCTAAACCTTGTGGTGCGGGC
>NZ_KE384659.1:106761-111930 GCF_000426905.1 Dolichospermum circinale AWQC131C | reverse complement strand
TCCAAATCTTGCCCGCTATAATTATCCAAATCTTGCCCGCTATAATTATCCAAATCTTGCCCGTTATAATTATCCAAATCTTGCCCGTTATAATTATCCAAATCTTGCCCGTTATAATTATCCAAATTAAATGCAGTCCAGTTGACCACCATCAGAAAAAACTTATGAAATGGAAAGGCAAAATACTCCCTATTGTTTTCATACCCCTACTTTTGGGGTTTGGTTATTGGTGTTTTTTCATTATTGTTACTAATCCGAAATCCTCTGATAATTTAGCAATAAATAGTGAAAATAAGCTAAATTCTCATCAATGGAAAGACCGAAATCAATCAATTGCACAACGAATTAGTTTTGGAGAAAAAATTTTAATTTCTGATGATATTTTACCAGACAAAAAAGATGCTGCTAAAGCTATTTTTGATAAAAATTATCAGCAAGCAATCACTAATTTAACATCATCTCTAAAAATCAAACCCAATGACCCAGAGGCACTGATTTATCTGCATAATGCCCGCATTGGTTCTGGTAAAAGCTATACCCTTGTTGTCTCTACACCTATTGGTAATGACCCGAATACGGCATTAGAAATATTGCGTGGTGTTGCACAAGCTCAAAATGAAATTAATACTGCTGGGGGAGTAAAGGGAGTACCGTTAAAAGTAGGTATAGCTAATGATGACGATGATCAGAAAATATGTCAACAGGTAGCCACAGCCTTGGTAGAAAACCCGGAAGTTTTAGGAGTAATTGGACATTATAGCAGTGACGCAACATTGGCTGCCGGCAAGGTTTATGATGATGGCAAACTAGTCGCTATTTCCCCTACTAGTAGTTCTGTAAAAATTTCCAATTTTAGTCCCTACGTTTTTCGCACATTACCTAGTGATTTTGTCGCGGCCAGAGCTTTAGCTAATTATATGGTGAAAACTTTGGGGAAAAAAAATGCAGCAGTTTTTTATAATTCTCAAAGCAACTACAGTCAGTCATTAAAATCTGAGTTTGTTTCTTCTGTTTCTTTGGAGGGTAGACAAATCTCAGGTGAGTTTGATTTATCAAAATCTGATTTTAGCCCTTCATCTAGCATCGAAAAAGCATTTAAACAAGGTGCGGAAGTTTTAATGTTAGCTCCTAATGGTGAAACCCTAGATAAAGCATTACAAGTAGTGCAAGTAAATCAAAAACGTCTGATTTTACTCGGTGGTGATGCTGTCTATAGCCTCAAAACTTTACAAATTGCCACAGAGCAAGCATTAGCCATGGTAGTGGCCGTTCCTTGGCATATTCATGGCAATCCTAATTCCCCATTTACAGCCCAATCTAGAAAGTTATGGGGTAGTGATGTAAATTGGCGTACAGCAACCGCTTATGATGCTACAAAAGCCTTTATCGCCGCGTTAGCAACTAATCCCAGTCGTTCTGGAATTCAAAAAACACTACTTTCATCAGACTTTTCCACCAGTGGTGCTGCCGGTTCCATTCGTTTTTTACCGTCGGGAGATCGAAATACGCCAGTGCAACTAGTAAAAATTGTCCGTGGTAATCGCTCCCGGACTGGCTACGACTTTGAGCCTGTGCTGGAAAAATAGAAACACTGGGGGAAAAACCCGTTATCAGCTATTGAGCATTTAAACTCAATACTTGGTCAATTTTTAAGTGAATCAATTGCAGTTAAATGCTGATGGTACCCGATTACGCAAAAATTTTTTAACCACCGCAGATTAGCGAAAATTGAGGAGCAGGCTCAGGAACTAATTACCCAAAGTTGGTTTATCAAAATCCACTGATACCTGCTATTGGTGTGTCCGAGAGTGGCAAGCTCTCAGGTAAAATTGATCAAGCTGCTCTTTCGAGATTTGAACTACCCATTATTAGCTGGTCTATTGATAGCATCTGCGGGTAAGCAAATTAAATTATCCCCTTGGGCCAGAATTAAGCCGCGTTGACGTAATTTACCCATTAAACGAGTGACAGTTACACGGGTTGAACCAATGGCGCTGCCAATTTGGGCATGAGTGAGGGGGAAGGGTAAGCAATAACCACGAATTACATCAGGATCAGTTTCGCTCATGGAAGGCTCACCATATTCCTCAATCAGTAAGGTGAGAAATCCTAAGAGACGGTCAATTGTACGTCTTTGCCCTAAAGCACTTAACCAGAGTAACTTACGCTGATGCTGATATCTAAACGCATCCATAACTTCACGACGGAAGTGAGGCCAGTTGTCTAGATCATGCCAGTACATCCACAGTACCGCAGTTTGGTCAACGTGGGCAAAGGACTGGAGTGTAAATGGGGACTGGGCAACAATTTCAAAGGGTTGTCCTGCCCCTACAAAGCCCAAGAAGGCTTCTTCTGGAGTTCTGTTAATTCTTCTAGATGTTAACTGACTAGCGGTAGCACCCACTTGGGCAGTTCCTACCATGCGGATAGCGCCCCTTTGCACTAAATAGAGCAAACCAGGTCTGGCTGGAATGCGCTCATCTTTACTGAAGGTGCGGCAGCGGTAGTGTTCTTGGGCCCAGTCAAGAATACGTTGCCAAGTTAAGAAGGGACGTGAAGCTTCGGAAAAGGAGGATTGAGATTGCATAAGTAACACAGAGCGTTTGGCTAAAAAACAAAGACGTGATCATAACAGTGCAAGGAGTGTCTTTGTCTGAACGGGGTAGAGTTAACGCTGAATAGCGCTAGTCTTCCAATAAGATAGAAAGCAATTTAGCTCTCTATTTTTTCTTATACTTCCTACTGTACAACGAGGGTACTAAACTTTACCCATCTTCTATACATTAATTCATCAAATTTTATCCTACTCTTATTTTTATCTACATAGAGTAAACTTCTATCTGAAGGTAGATGGAACAGGATAAAATGATGCACCTCATAAATTTTTTACAAGGAATACGTGTATTCTCAACTACTTTTTAGTAAAAATAAAGCTATTAAGCAGCTAATAAGCGGTTATCTAGCCTCTTGCTTCAGTGTTTTTACCAATGATAGGGGAATTACAGGCATAGAAAGTAGAAAAGTTCCTCTCTATCAAGGAGGATATAATCAAAAAATTTTATATATCTCTGGCATGGCCATGGGGATATCAAAATCTCAGAATTTACCCGCGATGGAAATTGCTCAGGCTATGGCCGGGCATTTATCCGACAATAGTGATGGTTTATTTAGTGTTAAGGTAATTCCTCCTGGTTGGATTTATATAGAACTCGTTGACTCTACCTTAGCAGCTTGGTTACAAAATTTGATAGTTTTTTCAGAAAATGGAGACTTGATTAATAATTTTCTTGATTACCAATTACCAGTCACTAATCATCAATCACAAATTTCATTACATTCATTAACAATTTTTAAAATTCAATACGCTCATTCCCGCTGTTGTTCTTTATTACGATTAGCAGAGAAAGATGGATTAATTGTACTTGATAGAATAGGTACTAAAAGTTATTTTTCAGTGAAACCGATACCATTACTTAATGGTGATCAAAAACTTCTGTTTAATCACGCTGATGAAATGTTACTAATGCACCAATTAGTAAAATTAGTAGATGATTTAGTTTGTACTCATAGTAGTTCTCTCAACTGGGAAACAGCCGCTGGGAAGTTGAGTCAAGCTTTCGAGAAGTTCTGGGGTAGTTGTCGTATTTGGGGAGAAGTCAAAATTCAGACTCCAGAATTAGCCCAAGCTAGGTTAGGACTATTGGTAGCAACTCAGTTGGTTTTCAGAGTCGTGTTAGAAGACAAGTTAGGGGTAGTTGCACCGATAGAACTCTAATTTATCTTTACAAAAACTTCTGGAAAATCTATTGACAAAATACATATCCTTAACTAAAATGTTAATCGTGTGAGGAGCGAACCAAAAAGGACACCGAGACGAAACACGGCCAGTCGTCGGTGTTCTTTTTGTGTTTATCCTCAAGTCTGTGGTCTAGCTGAATAAAAGTATGAATTTGTCTCACCCAAAGACGCAACGAGACAAAGGAATAAGCATTAAAACCACTAAAAACCGATCACTTGACCTTTCTAGGAAAGTAAAAATTTTTCTATTGCTACTACTGCACCGTCTAATTCTATACTAGGTGCTACCCAATTAGCGATCGCTTGCACTTCTGGCGGTGCGTTACCCATGGCCACACTAATACCGGCATAACTGAGCATTTCTACATCATTGAAATTATCACCGATAGTCATGACATGATGACTTTCTAAACCTAGCATTTCTTCTGCTAGATAACGGACAGCATTACCTTTATTAACATGAGTATTCGCAGCTTCTAAGAAAGTGGGGACGGATGTTGTCATATATAAATCCGTGGGTTTGTATCTAAGGCGTAAATCAGCTAAAAGTTGTTGAGTTAAATTTGCGTCCTCAGACAAAGCTAATATCTTAGTGGGTTCATGATCTAATAATTGACGTAAATCACCGACGGAAATAGCAGTTACACCACAACGCTGTTGATAATTATCTGTTTCTTTAGTGATTTCTCGCACATAAAGTTGGTCATTAATGTAAAAATGGACCGAAAGGAGCGATCGCAAATCCGGCTGTTCAAAGTATTCTAGTAGTTGTTGGGTAATTTCCCTAGACACAGGTAAATGACGGTGAATTTTACCATTACCTGGATCTTGAATCCAAGCACCTTGATAGGCTATTAATGGCAGTGTAGAGCCAATTTCCCGATGAAATCGCAAAGCTGAACAATACATCCTGCCAGTAGCGATAGTGACCTTAATTCCTTTAGCTTGTACCGCAGCAATAACTTCTTTGACGGTAACGCTGAGAGTATTAGAATGTCCAGTAATTGTCCCATCTATGTCTAGAACTAATAGTTTAATATCATTTACCCCAGCAGATGCTTTGTGCATAAATTCCCCAAAATTGAAGTTTCAGTAAAAAGTTAACAGTAGAGGGTTGCTTGCGTAAACTTGATTATAAGGGAAATGGTGAAAATTTCTAAATTTCTAAAGATGGGAAATAATAATTACAATAATTAAAGCAGAACCGACTTGATTAAGTTCTAGTATTCTTCTAGTATTTTATTTCCTAGTCTACTTTGGAAAACAAAAATAGTTTAACACAATACCGTGAGTGATTTTGTTATTTATTCTAATTGTTTGAAGCGATTATACAATCTTATTCAATCCCTTTTTACTGTGATCCAATAATCA
>NZ_KE384659.1:83955-106751 GCF_000426905.1 Dolichospermum circinale AWQC131C | reverse complement strand
CTTCTTTGAGTTTTTCGATTAAACTATTTAACATAATTGAAAAATTGAAACATTAGTGATCTCCTTTTGATTTTATCAAGAAAAGATCACTATTCTTTTCTTCTTTACCTCCGAGAATGAAAACCCCCTGTTGCAATGACAGCAATATCAGATCAGAAAACGCTGTAAATCTGTCCTGCGGTAAAAGTGACTTTTTCACGGATTTAAGTGTGTAAATCCTAACTTACTGTTTGTACTATAACATAAGTGATGTAGTTAGTATAAATGTCGCGTTGACTGAGGGCTTTCTTGTCAAAGTCCATAAAATTGATTCTTGTGATGTCTTCAGCACATATATTACCTATTGTATCAGTAAGTGTAATTTTGACAATTCCTAAGCCCCTGACATCAAAAAAATGTCTGAATATTGTAAATATATTGTAAATATATTGTAAATTTTTGTAAAATTGATATCTTTAAAACTAGAAATATGCTTACTAGTTAGCTAAACTAACAAAAAGTGCATCTGTACTGTTAACAATTAAAATTGTCAATGTGGCACTATAGCCTAAATGATTCCAGTTCAACTTATCATTAAAAACTTTCTCAGTTACCGTGATGCAGCTTTAGATTTTAGCGGCTTGCATACGGCGTGTATTTGTGGTTCTAATGGTGCAGGAAAATCTTCTCTTTTAGAAGCTATCACTTGGGCAATTTGGGGCGAAAGCCGTGCTACTGTCGAGGATGATGTCATTCATGCCGGTGCAAAAGAAGTCCGCATTGATTTCACTTTCCAAAGTGGTCAGCAAACCTATCGGGTAATTCGCAACCGGGTTAGGGGTGGAACTAGCATTTTAGAATTTCAAATTGAAACTCCTGGGGGGTTTCGTCCCTTGACGGGTAAAGGGTTAAAAGCCACTCAGGATGTAATTCTCGAACATATTAAGTTAGATTATGAGACTTTTATTAATTCTGCTTATTTACGTCAAGGGAAAGCCGACGAGTTTATGCTCAAACGTCCCACGGAACGTAAGGAAATTTTAGCGGAATTATTAAAATTAAATCAGTATGATGAATTAGAAGAACGAGCCAAGGATAGCTTTAAACTTTTCAAGGGACGAGGGGAGGAATTAGAACGTTCTTTGGAAAATATCAAAATTCAACTCCAAGAACGGGAAACAACGGAAAACCAACGGGCTGAATTAGAAGCACAACTAGAGGATTTACAACAGTTACAAACTTTTGAGAATAATCAATTACAAAGTTTACAGGTTATTCAACATCAAAGACAAAATTGGGAACAAGAATTAAACTTTGTGCGCCAACGATATGCTAATCTTACCCAAGATAGCGATCGCTTAAAACAAGAACAATTATCTGTAAAATCCCAATTAACAGAATTAGAAAAGATTTTAAATCAACAAGCGGAGATTGAAGCTGGTTATACTCAGTATCAAAATTCGCGCTCTCAAGAAGAAATATTCGCGGACAAATTTGAACAACATACCCGCGCTACCAATGCAAAACAACAAAAACAACAACAGCTATATAAGCAAATTCAAGATTTAGAACGCCAATTACAAAAAGCTGAAGCCGAATTAACAGCTTTAGAACAACAAGAACTAGAAATTGTTCAAATCCTCAGTAAATCTGGAGATATAGAAGCAGCTTTATTACAATTAAATAACGCCCGTCAGCATTTAGCCAATTTAGATCAATTGCAAATGCAAGTAACACCATTATTACAACAAAGAGCAAATCTACAAACTCAATTAGATCGCATTCATGCTAGTTTATTAGCACAGTTAGAGCAAAAACAAGCCGAAGAAAAGAAATTACAAAATAAACATCATCGTCAACCCCAAATAGAAAAAGAAATAACCGAGGTAGAAAAGCAAATTGAAGAACTAGATAAAAAGCGAGTTTATCTGCAAAGAGTAAAAGAAAAAGGACAGGAAAAACGACACTTTTTTGAACGTTTACAAGCCCACCAAGGAGATTATGAAAAATTATTAGTAGAACTAGAACAAAAACTGCAAATGTTACAAAATCCCGATGCTACTTGTCCCTTATGTGAACGTCCTTTAGATGAACATCATTGGAGTCGAGTTGTTGAAAAAACCCAATCAGAATATGAAGATACCCAAGGACAATTTTGGGTAGTACGGGAACAAATTGCGGTTTCAGATCGGGAAATTCAGGTACTCAGACAAGAATATCGAGAAATAGACCAAAAGTTATCCGGTTATGACTCATTGCGAGAAAAACGGGGACAATTAGCTGCCCAATTACAGGGTATAATGGATGTCCAACAACAGTTAATGCAAGTGATTTCTGAAAAAGAACAGTTAGAAACTTGCTTACAAACTGGTGATTATGCACCAGAAAAACAAGCAGAAATTCAAGAATTAGATCAATATATTCAACAACTTAATTATCATGAACAAGATCACGCCCTCGCTCGCAATGAAGTAGAAAGATTGCGCTGGGCAGAAATTAAACAAGGGGAAATTAAAGAAGCAATAAAAAGGCAGAAAAAACTAACAACTAGAAAACCAGAATTAACAGCAAATATTACTCAATTACAATGGCAAATCCAACAGGAACAAATTGATTCTGATTGTGCTAAAGAAATCGCTAATTTAGAACAGCAGATTGCGGAAATTGACTACAGTTCAGAACAGCATAATTATCTGCGTCAAGCTGTGCGTCAAGGGCAAAATTGGCAGTTACGTCATCAACAATTATTATCAGCACAAGCCCAAGATCCCCAATTAAGAAGTAAATGGCAAGATTTAGGAGATTCCTTAGCAAGAATTGACAAAGAAAGACAAATACTAACTGCAAAAATTGATAATATTGTTAAACAATTAACTGACAGTGCTAACCCCACAGCCCAAATTAATAATTTAGAACAGCAAATAGCAAATCGCAGACGAGAACTAGATCATAAAATCTCTCATTTGGGACAATTAAAACAAATGTCGCTGCAATTGGCAACCTTACAAAATCAATATGAACAAGAAATAGAACAATTGCAAATTTGTAAACAGCAACAGCGTGTTTACCAAGAATTAGCTCAAGCTTTTGGCAAAAATGGGATTCAAGCTTTAATGATTGAAAATGTTTTACCCCAATTGGAAGCAGAAGCCAATCAATTACTTTCTCGCTTGAGTGCGAATCAATTTCACGTCCAATTTATCACCCAAAAAGCGGGACGTAGTGGTAAATCCAGCAAGAAAAATGCTAAATTAATAGATACATTAGATATTTTAATTGCTGACGCGAGGGGAACAAGGTCTTATGAAACTTATTCGGGAGGAGAAGCTTTTAGAATTAATTTTGCTATTCGTTTAGCTTTAGCCAAATTATTAGCACAAAGAGCCGGGGCCTCATTACAATTATTAGTAGTAGATGAAGGTTTTGGGACTCAAGACGGGGAAGGATGTGATCGTCTAATTGCTGCTATTAATGCCATATCATCCGATTTTGCCTGTATTTTAACTGTAACTCATATGCCCCACTTAAAAGAAGCCTTTCAAGCCAGAATTGAAGTGAGTAAAAATCAGCAAGGTTCACAGTTACAATTATTAATGTAATTATTGATGAACTTACATTTTGCATCAGTCCTAACAACAATAGCAAAAACAGCAAATCCTCCACTTGTTTGAAAAATCTGGTATTCTTATCTTTGTTGTACCATATTATGTTCCTGTGCTGACTTATTTGCTCCGTAATTTAAAGGAGAATATATCTCCTATAAATAGGATGAATCATGATCTGTTACGTCGTTTTTTCCGAATGACAGGTATTAATATTCTTGCTAATCTTGCAGAACCTCTAGCTGGATTATTTGCTGTTGCTTTCTTAGGACATCTCACTCAAATTGATGATTTAGCAGGAGTTAGTTTAGCTACTATTTTATTCAACTGTATTTTTGAGAGTTTACTGTTTTTAAGACTATCAACAACTGCTTTAACCGCTCAATCTGTTGGTAAAGATGACAAAGAAGAGCTATTACTAGTAGCACTACGAAGTGCTTTCATTGCTGTGGTAATAGGTGTAGTGATTGTCATATTACAGTATCCAATAGGAGTATTAGGCTTTAGTCTATTAAATGGATCTTCAGACGTTGAATCAAGTGGACTATCTTATTTTTATGCTCGAATTTGGGGATCACCCGCTGTTTTACTCAATTTCGTAATTCTTGGTTGGTTTTTAGGACGGGAACAAAATGGTAAAGTCTTGCTGTTAACTGCACTTGGTAATATCGTTAATGTGGTACTAAGCTATGTGGTAATTATCCAGTGGAACTTGGGCAGCCAAGGAGTCGGCTTATCGCAAACATTTAGCGAATATTTAACTTTATTATTAGGTATAATTCTAGTAATTATTTCTATTGAATGGCAGATTTTATCAAAAGCTATCCCTAAATTTTGGGATTTATCTATTTTCCGAAATCTTATGTCATTCAATGGTGACTTGCTACTAAAATCATTTATATGTATAGCTATTTGGGGGATTTTCTTCGCTTTAAGTGCGCCATTAGGAACTGAAATTTTAGCTGAGAATACTTTACTTCAACAGATAATTTATCTAATTATGTATGTCATTGAAGCCATAGGATTTACGACAGAAACAATAACTGGAAATCTGAAAGGGCAAGATAATAATGATGAATTATTATCATTGCTGCAAATTTCTCTAATAGTTAGTACAATAGTAGGAGTTTTAACTTCGGCAGTGTGTGTTCTTTTACCAGAAATTATTTTTGGATTGTTAACTAATCATCATGAAATTATAGAGCCAATTAAGATTTATACTCCTTGGTTGTTTATAGTTTTAATTTGTTTTTCAATTGCTTGGATTTTAGAAGGTTATTTTGCGGGATTAGCAAATAGTAAAGCCCCGCTTAACGCAGCTATAATAGGACTTTTCATAGGGTTTTTACCTTCAGCAATTTGGGCATGGATAACTCATAATAACCATCTTTTATGGTTGGCTATATCAGCGTTTATGGTGACTAGATTGGTAGTGCTTTTACTGCAATTGTTAGAGATATTTAGTAATGATTTTATCAAAACTAATCAACAAAAGGAAACATGATTAAACAATGGACAATTGGTAAAGTTAGCTTAACTATTGATTTGATTATTTGGCAGCTAGAAAAAATTAAGGGCTGGATTTTGAGGAATACCATTTTTAATGTCTATTGCGTTCCAAATAGTCAAATCTTTCTTCCATGTTTCCTCTCCTGCCATAATCGTCTTTACATAAGGTAAGAAAGCTTTACTTACTTGATAAGTTGCTTCTTGCCATAGATAGCTAGGACTGTTATCAACTCCATAATAAATTACTCCTGTTCCTACTTCAAAAAAAGGCTCACTAAAAGATGTAAATTTCCCAAATTCAAATGCCATTGGTAAGTCAAGAGAAACATCAATGATGATAGTTCCAGGTTTAAAATATTTTAATTGTTGATTACAAATAAATTTTACTACTGCATTATGTTCTTGGTTAATACAGTTAATGATAATATCATAATTAGCTAATTCTTTCACTAGTAAATAATCTTGATTTTTAGCCATAGGAATTACATAATTCTTACTATCAGGGGAAGCAACACAGTTATAATGATAATAATTCACGCCAGAAATAGGATTTTTTAAATCATGATATTGACGACGAGTAAAGATAGTGATATCCTTATAACCCAATTTGTCTAAAGCAGAAATCGCTCCTCGTGTTGTATTTCCAAAACCAAGAATAGCTATAGGTTTGGAGGTATTATTATAACGTGCCATATTTAGGACTTCTAAGCTATGCCAAACACTACAATAACCCCCTAATTCATTATTTCTATCAAAAATATGCTTAGTCCGAGTTTTTTCATCCTGCCAAAAGTACATAAATTCTAAGGCTATGAAAGTCATCTTTTTGTTTATTCCTACTTGATTTAACTCATGATAGTATCTACAATCCAGCCATCCTAAAATAATTTGGTTTTCTTGAAAAAATCTGAAATCGTGTTTGGTCGGTTTTAAAAGTACAATTGCATCACATTGTTCAAACAAAACTTGACGAGGTACAATATTTTTTATGTGTTGTTTCAAAAAATCTGAGCTAATTCCAAAACCTTCGCCATATCCTTCTTCAAGAAACAAGTTTTCTCTAGTTTGGGAATCAAGATTAGCCAAATGTTGTGGATGAATAGGAAGGCGGAATTCATGGTCCTTAAAGGAAGTTCCGCAAAGTCCCAATTTTAAATTTTTGTCAACCATAATGTTAAAAACAATGGTAATAAATACAAGTTATCATTTAAAATACCAATTGGCTGGGATAATGTAGAAAAAATTAATATTATCTACTCATGCTGAGATTAATTACTGACTTTGACGGTCCAATTATGGATGTTTCGGAACGATACTACCGTGTTTATCAGTTGTGTCTAGAGAAAACCCGATATCCGGGGCAAACAATTACAGAACTTTCTAAAGCTGAATTTTGGCAACTGAAGCGATCGCATACCCCTGAACTTCAAATTGCCTTAAAATCGGGTTTAGATGCCCAGCAAGGGCAAAAATTCACGGAAATCCGCAAACAAACAGTCCATACTCTACCCTACTTCCAATATGATAGCTTGATCCCCACTGCATTAGCAGCACTTAACAAAGTTCAGTCTGCTGGTATTGATTTAGCCGTGATGACTATGCGGAGGGTACGAGAATTAGACTATGCTTTTAGTCAGCACAATTTAGGTGAGTTTTTCCCGGAAAACCGCCGTTATTGTCTCAGTAATGACTATGTAAAAACCCGTGACGTAGAAGATAAACCTTTATTAATGGCTAGAGCATTAGCTGAACTCCCCCCTGCGGCTGATACTTGGATGGTAGGAGACACAGAGGCCGATATCGCGGCCGCTAAAAAACATGATATTAAAATTATTGCTGTTGAGTCTGGTATCCGCGATCGCACTCAACTAGCATCATATCAACCTGCTCTGATTATGCCAGACTTAAAAACTGTGGTAGATTATCTTTTCAACTAGTAGCGATAACAATAATAGACATCTGGTGAAAAATATTGTAGAGACGTTCCATGGAACGTCTCTACAAGGGTTTCAAGTCACGCACATTTAATTCTCACAAGATGTCTAATCGGTAATCGGTGATTAACCAATTACCCATTAACTAACGTAAAAAACTGCTTACTAACCACATAAATATGAAGGTCAAAAGCGTTGAAAATTGATTCCCTGTCAAATTTATCAATGGTAATAGTAGTGGTAATATCGAGCCAGCAATTAAACTGCCAGCAGTTAAGCCGATAATTAAACTAACCAGTGTGAATAAAACTGATCGACCAAATTTGCCTTCCTTGCGATTGAGGAAGTAAACACCAGCACCTACTCCAACTACCAATGCGAGTTGCAAAACCTGCTCAGTACCACCGGGATAAAACAGACTAACCGCACCCAAACCCAGATAACAGAACCCTGGTAATAGTACATCAGTTAATGTTGGCCTATCCAAACTTCTTTGCAGCCATTCAGGGGCTTGTTGGCTCGGAGTTAGACCTGCTTGGGGAATAGGTCTAACTCGCATTTCTGGAAATCGGATGCGCTCAGGTACTTTGATTTTCCCCTCTTGGCGCATCCGTAGGCGCTCCATTAAAATCGCATCATAAGCGGCTTCAATGACTTCTCGGCTATTACCCTCACCACCATATTTTTCCAATAGGCGATTTCGAGCTTCCTGAATTTCATCGAAGCTTGCGTCTTCTGATACCCCAATTTTTTCGTAGGGACTTTGATCACTCATGGGAGTTTATTACTTGAGCCTTAATTCAGTGGCACTCTTTATTTTGCAAAAAAACAACTTTAGGTTTTATATTGATCAGAACAAATGCAAAAACGAAATTTACACAGAATACTCAACCTAAATAAATAGTAACATTATCCTGCTCACTTCTGTGCTTTGAAACAGCCGGGAGGCAGATTTCTCTCCACAGGAGTACATTCCGATCTGGCAACGCGTATTCAATAACTCTACACTAAATCATAAAAATCACAACACCCATACAACTAAGAACCTTTTGTTTAAGTTTTAGTTCTTATTTTTGGGATGAGATGATTTTCAAGAATTGTGTATATTTTTATTATACAAAGGAGTCCGTATTTAACGGTTAATTGTCGAGAGTTGGATCATATCCAGTAGCTTTCAGAAGTAAAACCCCTTATTGACTGCTAATAAATATATGTATCTCCACTAACTAATTAGACCATCTATTTTATCCTTCGCTAATAATACTAGCATGAATTTGTTTAGTTGATCTAAAAATTTATTTGATTTATTGAAAATATGTTCCCATGCAAGTGCCGCTATGACGGCAGATTTTATCTGAATCAGTTTCGGGTCAGCGGGCAGGATGCCCACCCCACCAATTTCTTCAAATCATCAGGATCATCATCGGTGTCCCCTGTAGATATTGAATTACTGCCAAAGTAGAACCTGGGTTCTTAGGCAATCATGTTTGTTAATTGTTAATCTTATGAACTTTTGTGAAAAATAATGGTCATGGCTGCCGCCAAGATTCTTGTAGTTGACGACGATTCTGCGGTTCGGAATTTAATTCAACGTTTTTTGCTACAACAAAATTATCAAGTAGAGTCCGCCGAAGATGGTAAAATGGCTCTAGCCATTTTTGAGCAATTTAACCCCGATTTAGTGATTCTGGATGTAAATTTACCAGATGCACTTGGCTTTAACCTTTGTCAAGAAATGCAAAATCGTAGTGGGGTATTTGTGCTACTACTGACTAGCAGAACAGATGAAGCCGATAAAATTCGCGGTTTTTCTAAGGGTGCTGACGACTACCTGACCAAGCCATTTGGTTTGGGAGAGTTAGAGGTCAGAGTAGCCGCAATTTTGAGAAGGCAGCGGGTTGTAGCTAATACAGAACAGCAGCGCTTAGTCTTTGAAAAGCTGATAATTGATTCTGTGCGACGGGAAGTAATGGTTAATAATGAAACCATAGCCTTAACAGCGCTGGAGTTTGAATTGTTGCATTTTTTAGCTAGTCATCCGGGGCGAGTTTGGCGCAGAACCGAACTCATCCAACAAGTTTGGGACTATGAATACGTCGGGGATCAAAGGGTTGTGGATGTCCATATCGGTCAAATTCGGAAGAAAATTGAGATAGATCCCACCCAATCAACGTTAATCCAGACCATACGTGGTGTAGGGTATAAGTTTGAATGCCCCACTTCACCGTAAAACTAGTTGTAAACTTTAACCACTTCCACATCTAAAAAGGGTGGGAGTGGTGACTAAATTTACGCGGTTAGCCTAACTTTGTGGTTGATTTGAGTACAGTTGTTAACCGTCTGTTCCTTCTGTAGCGCCGTTAATGGATTTCCAGGCTTGTAAACCACCTGTAAGTTCGGCCACTGTGGTAAAACCAAGGAATTGCAAGGTTCTGACAGCTTGTGCTGCTTGGCTGTCATTTTCACCATAAATATAAATTTGCCGTTCTCTATGTAAGCAAGTTTGGGCGCGATGTTCTAAGTCATTGAGGGGGATAGAAATTGCCCCGGTGATGCGGCTATGATTATAGTTTGAGCGATCGCGCACATCAATAATTGTAAAAGCAGGTTGTCCCCATTGCAGATTGGTCTTTAAGTCGTTAACATCAGCAACCAAATTAATACTCATAAGCTTTTCGTGCTGTCTAATCTATAAAAAATTTAGCAAATATCCCCTATTAACTCTTATTTCTTTAGAATGACAGCAGAATTTAGAAATTAATTTTTTTGTAATCATAATATTGTAGGCTAATATTTTCTAGATTCAGAAAATACTTAATTTTTAATTTAAATTCCCCATGACGGTATCTACTATTCAAGCTTTACCAACAGAAGTTGTATATTTAATTACGGCTGGAGAAGTAATTGACTCTTTAGCGGCCGTTGTCAGGGAGTTAGTAGAAAATTCCCTAGATGCTGGTGCAACGCGCATTGTAATTTCTTTATGGCCACAATTATGGCGAGTTCGGGTAGCTGATAATGGTTGTGGTATGAATTTGGATGATTTGCAACAAGCCGCAACTGCACACAGTACAAGTAAAATTCATTCTAGTGCAGACCTATGGAAAATTAGCAGTTTAGGATTTCGTGGTGAAGCACTACATAGTTTAACAACTTTAGCAAATTTAGAAGTTTTAAGTCGTCCTTTAGGAGGAAGTGAAGGCTGGCGAATTGTTTATAATAACGAAGGGGAAGTAACAGAAGTAAATATTGCTGCTATTGCCTCTGGTACTGTGGTGACAGTGAATAATTTATTTGCTAATTGTACAGCCCGTCGTCAAGGTTTACCCGCGATAAATCAGCAATTAAAAGCTGTACAAGGGATAATTCAACAAATAGCTTTATGTCATCCTCATGTTCATTATCAAGTGTGGCAAAATGACAAAGAATGGTTTACAATTTGTCCCGCACCAACCGTGGGAAAATTAATTCCGCAAATTCTTCCTCAAGTCCGACAAGATGATTTATATGAAGTGAATTTAGAAATACCAAATCTGGAAAATTCGTCTTTACATTTAGTGATAGGTTTACCAGATAGATGTCATCGTCATCGTTTGGATTGGGTGAAAGTGGCAATTAATGGCAGGATAATTAAATCACCAGAATTAGAACAGAATATCTTATCAGCTTTCCATAAAACATTACCACGCGATCGCTATCCTGTGTGTTTTTTACATTTGCATATTCCCCCTGAGCAAATTAACTGGAATCGCAACCCAGCGAAAACAGAAATATATCTGCATGATCTACCTTTTTGGCAAGAACAAATTACCGCAGCTATCAATAAATCTCTGAGGATTTCGGAAACTAATATTAAAGAATCAGTTCACACTAGCAGAATTAGTAATTTATTAAAAGTAGCAGAATCTAAAGGTGAATATAGATTCAATTCTCAAAATTCTGAAAACAATGAAAATTCTGAAAACAATGAAACTCAAAACTATTTAAAAGCAATTGCTCAACTGAGTAATACTTATATAGTTGCTGAACATTCTGGGGGAATGTGGTTAGTAGAACAACATATAGCCCATGAACGAGTATTATATGAACAGTTATGTGATCACTGGCAATTAGTACCTGTAGAAACTCCAATTATTATTTATCAATTATCACCAGCGCAGGTTTCCCAATTAGAACGTATTGGTTTAGATATAGAACCATTTGGTGATAAAATCTTTTGTGTGCGGAACATCCCAGTTATGTTAAAACAAAGAGAAGATTGTGCTGATGCAATTTTAGAATTAAGTTGGGGGGGAGACTTACAAACTGCTCAAATTGCAGTTGCTTGTCGGAGTGCAATTCGTAATGGTACAAAAATGAGTTTACCAGAAATGCAGACCTTATTAGATAATTGGCAACGTACCCGCAACCCGCGCACTTGTCCCCATGGTAGACCAATTTATCTATCTTTGGAAGAATCAGCACTAGCGCGGTTTTTTCGACGGAATTGGGTAATTGGGAAAAGTCATGGGATTTAAGGTATTTTTTAACCGAACGGATGATAATATTAATGTATTAGTTGGTGAGATAAAAAATTATGTCAACCATAAAAGTTGAAGTAGAATTTTCTTCAGAAGATTTACTTAAAGCCGTTGGACAATTAAGCCAATCAGATTTAAGGAAGTTTATTTCTCAAGCTATTGCGATACAAGCACAACGGACAACTTCCAGTTTAATGCAACGGGAGTCAGAATTACTATTAAAAATTAATCAAGGTATTCCGTTAGATATTCAGAAAGATTACAACGATTTAATAGCTAAAAGAGATGCAGAAACTCTTACCAATCATGAATACAAGGAGCTATTAAACTTAACTCAACAGATTGAAAAACAGCAAGCACAACGAATTGAATATTTAGTAGAGTTAGCGAGTTTAAGAGGAATTTCTTTGAATACGTTGATGGAAAATTTTGTCTTTTTATAATCCACGAAATGTATTTGTTACGCTTGACTTCATGGTTAAGGGGGAAAAACTTCATCGAGAGGAGTAATCTCACCAGATGCTATTTCCTGACGCACCATTTCAGCTATACTATCCCACTGATTATCTGTTGTAGCTGCAAAACGAATTTTCCAACCTTGCTCATTTTTGATTTCTGCGAGAAGACGGGTAGCAATTGCATTTTGTTCTTCTGCTGGTAATTTTTCAATTTCTGAAATAACTTGCTGTAGTAATTCAGTTTTTTTCTCTTCCTCTGCGCTCTCTGTGCCTCTGTGGTTCGTTAAAAATTCAATCCCCCTACAAACAACAACTAATAGCTAACTCCGCATTTTTCACCAGCGTCTCTTTATCCAGAATTGAAACCGGATATTGAGGAGTTACCCGCAATAAATTTTCCACCCTCTCCCGCGCTGCTTCCACCACTGCTATATCCAAACTACCATTATTTAAACTAGCAGAAAAATCCTCAGCTATTTTATATGTCGGTTCCAAAGAAGAAGAATTGATATTGCGAGAAACGATAAACAAATCACAACCAGCATCAAAAGCCCGCGCTACCGTTCCCGTTTTCATAAACATTTCTGATACAGCTTTCATATCTAAATCATCGGAAACTATCACACCTTGAAAACCTAACTCCTCTCTTAAAATATCATTTAAAATAATTTTAGATAACGTTGCTGGTACTTGTGGATCTATTTGCGGAAACAAAATATGTGCTGTCATGATTAACGGAATTTGTGCCTGAATTAATGTTTGAAAAGGAATCAATTCCCGGTTTCGTAGATCTTCCCGACTCAAATTTAATATTGGTAATTCTAAATGGGAATCTGTGCTAGTATCTCCATGGCCAGGAAAGTGTTTAGCACAACCTAAAATTCCCCCTTCCTGCAATCCTTGGTAATATTCCCGCACACATTGACTAGTTTTTTCTGGTGTAATTCCAAACGCACGGGGTCCAATAATTGGGTTTTGGGGATTTGAGAAAATATCTGCAACTGGAGACCAAGAAAGATTAATTCCCAGAGATTTTAATTCTCTAGCTGTGGCTTTAGCGACTTCAAAAGCGTGAGATTGTAATAAATAAGCATGAGGGAAACGGGTAATGGGTAAAGGGGTTCGCACTACTCGGCCACCTTCATGATCTAAAGTAGTAAACATCAAATCACGTTCGGTATATTGACGAATTTCATCAATGAGGTTTTTAAACTTTTCTAACCAAATTGCATAGGGTACACCGTCGAGGAAATTTTTCCCAAAAAAGATGACACCAATGGGTTTTAATTCATTTAATACCCGTTTATCATCATCATTTAAAGTAGTTCCAGAAATACCCAAAATTAGATGATTACCAAAGCTTGGTGATGATTGAGATGTTGACATAATTAGTTTGTTTGATTAGTTGTTTTGCAGCTAAACTCGATAACAGTATGAAGTTTAGCTCTTATGGTGTTTATCTAAATTCAAATTAATTACCAAAGTTATCTATAGGAAAAGTTCCTAATATTTCATCAACTCCTGCACCTCTAGTTACTTCTCCATCAGATTTCCAATCATTATTTGAATCTACGAGTATTTCTCCCGCTTGGTAATAACATTGTAGTTGTATAGATTTCTGATCTTGTGAGATTAATAAGTTGAAGTTTCCGCTGTTTGTGGCACATTGAAATTGAGCTTTTTTAATTTCAGTTCCATATTTTTGTTGTAGATATTTAGTATAAGGTGTATTGTTGGGTAATGGTGTGAGAAATTTGCTTTCGTTTCCCGGTATTGGTAATGCACCTAAAGATGATCCATAGCGATCGCCATTTTCTTGTTTTTTAGCTTCCCAACAGGTAAAATACACTTTTTTATATTCTGGATAAGTTGCTAAACTAATAATTTGATTTCCCGTACATCCTTTTGTATATTTTTTCGTATATTCTGGGTAAAGATCGCTCAATTGTTTAAATAATACTTCACATTTTTGTTTTCCACAATTACCTTTAATTATCGGTTTTTTAGTAATCCTTGCTAAGGCAATTTCTGAGTTAACTAATAATGCAATAAGGGGTAAAAGTGGGATTAATTTTGTTAATTTCATAGTTTTTTATAACTTAATTTTTTCTTATTTTATACTCAAATTTCATGTTTGTCAACATTTCTGTAGATATCCGATTTTTGGAAGAGGTCGGATATCTAAGAATGATTTTTACTGAAACTGAGAAACCAATATCTCGCTTTTTGCATTAGCCAGATTTTGAGTTTTTGGTGACAATGGTTTTAACGTCATTTGTGGCGCATTTTGTTGTAAAACCACAGCCTGATAAGCTACGACTCCAGTATGTTCACTATCGAGACAACGAGCCGCTGTTCGAGATAAATCTAGGCTTCTGGGTGCAATGTAAGGTCCACGATCATTAACACGCACAATTACGGATTTATTATTTTCTAAGTTTGTAACTTTTAAGTATGTATTAAAAGGTAGGGTACGATGGGCAACTGTGAAATCATCTTGATTATATATTTCACCATTTGCTGTTAAGCGACCATGAAAGTAGCCGCCATACCAAGACGCTAAACCGGAAAGTTTTGTTGTTGAAGATTCTAATCCATACATTGCCATTTGTGCTTGTATTAGCGTCAACGGTTCGGTATGTAGAGCTATTCGGAGATTGTTAGTCCATTCCAGAGCTAAAATATCACCGTTGCGACCAAGTTGAGTGGACAGTTTTCGCTCAATTGCAAATAATAAGCGAGTACCTACCATTAGGGACGGAGTTTTATCAACTAAACCGGGTTGTAGTTCTGTAGGTTGTACCTTTGGTGATGTCACTAATTGCTCTAAACGTTGTTTTAAAGTATTAGCTGTAATTCGATCAGGGAGTCTAGCAACAAAGCTGTTATTAACCCATACTTCATAATTGGATACACTACGCTTGACAATTAATACTGGTGCATAATCGTAACTCCCATTTTCCTCTACTGGATTGTTAATAACATTAAAGAAGCTTTGGAGCGATCGCACAACGGTAGGAGGTGAAAAATCTAGTTTGGGAACATTGAAATGCGTGAATTTAACTAGTAAAGAGTTAGTAGCATTTTTCAATGGAGTTTTTGCAGCTATATTTTCTGGTACAGGGGAACAAAATTTTGTTTCTTGGGATTTGAATGTTGTCAAATCTGGGATAATGGCAGTATCTCGATGTGATGCTAATTGTTTATTTATCCAATCAAAGGTAAAAAGGGTTTTCGATATTAGGATTTTTGGCCAAGTATTTTTATGTTGTTTAGCATTGGTCAAAAATTGATGCTGATCCTTGACTAAATTAGCTGTAAATTGTGTTGGGGAGGCCAACCCCACTGGTAAAGCTGTCAACATGAAAGTACCACCCGTCAAGGATGATAGCCAGAGTATTCCGTTTGATATCATAGTTTAGTTATTCTTGAAGTAGATGCCATATTTCCGGGTAAATATGCCCAGATTAAACAAAAAAAGATTTTATTAAACAAAAGACAATTCTTGGGAAATTACATAATCAAATTTCAGATTTAATCATGATTAAACTGTCTGGGATCATCATATAACATCATGGCTATTTAAATTAATAAGAATTTCAAATATATTTTCAGTAATTAGGAGTTTTAACTTAATTTTTGCTTATAAATGCTCATAATTTGTGCTATTTACCTTACCGATTGAAAGATATATTTTCAGTCTAAATACATAAATAAGAAACTGAATTTTGCATTTATCACGCGCAGTTAGGCTAAAAAATGCACTTATGGAAATTGAGATATAAACTACAGTAAATATTTTTGTCAGATAATTTTTCTTGTTAATTAAATTACTTAATAATTGTGTAAATTACATACTCAAGGGCAGTACGGGGAAATTTTTTAGGAGGCAATCAGAGAGGAAACGGCAAATGTAAAGGATTGCAACGTATAATGAGAACGACAAAACAATTAAGAAATATTAAAGAACAGTAGGTTAAATGCAAGTAGCATTCACGAAGTGCAGCGTAGCCATCGCAGGAGGGGGTCTAGCGGGACTTTCCTGTGCAAAATATCTAACGGATCAAGGTTACACCCCCATTGTTTTGGAACGTCGAGACGTAATTGGGGGAAAAGTAGCCGCGTGGAAGGATGCTGATGGTGATTGGTACGAAACAGGACTGCACATTTTTTTTGGGGCCTATCCCAATATGTTGCAGTTATTCAAAGAATTAGACATTGAAGATCGATTGCAGTGGAAAGAACACACAATGATCTTCAATCAACCTGATTCCCCAGGAACTTACAGCCGTTTTGATTTCCCAGATTTACCGGCACCGATAAATGGTGTCATTGCCATTCTGAGAAACAACGATATGCTGACCTGGGCAGAGAAAATCAGTTTTGGTATCGGTTTACTACCAGCCATACTGCAAGGGCAAAAGTACGTGGAAGAAATGGACAAATATTCTTTCCGGGAGTGGTTGCAAAAACAAAACGTTCCTCCCCGGGTAGAAAAAGAAGTATTTATTGCTATGTCCAAAGCTTTGAACTTCATTAACCCAGAGGAAATTTCTGCCACGGTCTTATTAACAGCCTTGAATCGCTTCCTGCAAGAGAAAAACGGCTCAAAAATGGCCTTCCTAGACGGTTCACCCACTGAAAGATTGTGTCAGCCAATCATTGACCACATTACTGAAAGGGGTGGTGAGGTACGTCTGAACGCGCCTTTAAAAGAGATTTTACTCAATGAGGATGGAACTGTTAAAGGATTCCTATTGCGGGGCTTAAACGGGGCAGAAGATGAAATACTGACAGCGGATATTTATGTATCTGCCCTACCCGTTGACCCTTTAAAGCCGATTTTGCCCAATGCGTGGAAAGAAATGCCATTTTTCCAACAATTAAACGGTTTAGAAGGTGTACCGGTGATTAATGTTCATATCTGGTTTGATCGCAAATTAACAGATATTGATCATCTACTATTTTCTCGGTCTCCACTCCTGAGCGTTTATGCTGACATGAGTAATACTTGCCGTGAATATGCCAATCCTGACCGTTCGATGTTGGAATTAGTTCTAGCACCAGCCGCAGATTGGATATCTAAATCCGATGAGGAAATCGTCGCTGCAACTATTAGCGAATTAGAAAAACTCTTTCCCCAACACTTTGGGGGCGATAATCCTACAAAAATACTGAAATATCATGTGGTGAAAACACCCCGTTCAGTTTACAAAGCTACCCCAGGTCGCCAAGAGTACCGTCCTTCCCAACAAACCCCCATTTCTAATTTCTACCTGACTGGGGATTATACAATGCAACGTTATCTCGCCAGTATGGAAGGGGCGGTACTTTCTGGTAAACTAACAGCGCAGGCTATTTCTCAAGCGCTGACGGTAGCAAATCCCTCTCACCTGCAAACGCCAACCCGACCGCCCGCCACGAATGCTGCAACTGCCTGATTCCCCCCCGCGCATGAAAACGCTGGTCTCTATAGATGAGTCATACAACCTTTGTCGGGAACTCACTGCTAAGTACGCTAAGACTTTTTATTTGGGTACAATGCTGATGAGTCCGGCCAAGCGTCAATCTGTCTGGGCAATTTATGCCTGGTGTCGCCGTACAGATGAATTAGTGGATGGTCCTGCTGCCGCTATTACTACGCCAGAAACCCTAGAACTATGGGAAAATCAACTGGAGGCGATTTTTGCGGGCTGCCCCTTGGATAATTTTGATGTAGCGTTAGTAGATACCCTCCAACGCTTTCCTTTAGACATTCAACCCTTTCGGGATATGATTGCCGGTCAGCGCATGGATTTGTATCGTAGTCGCTATGAAACTTTTAAGGATTTATATCTCTACTGCTACCGGGTAGCGGGAACTGTGGGTTTGATGTCAACAACAATTATGGGTGTAGATAATAGCATCTATACAGCCCCTTGGCATCAAAACCAACAGCCCTATCTTCCCATAGAAGAAGCGATCGCTTTGGGAATTGCTAACCAACTTACGAACATCCTCCGTGATGTCGGTGAGGATGCCCGTCGCGGCCGTATCTATATTCCTTTGGAAGATTTGGCCAAATTTAATTACACCGAGGAAGAATGTATCCAGGGCGTAGTTGATGACCGTTGGCGTTCACTGATGCGGTTTCAAATTGATCGCGCCCGTCAATTCTATATTCAAGCAGATAAAGGTATTAGTTATCTCGCTGCTGATGCTCGGTGGCCTGTCTGGTCTGCATCTATGCTCTATGAGCAGATTTTAGAAATGATTGAGCGCAATGATTATGATGTGTTCAGTCGGCGAGCTTATGTTCCTCAATGGAAAAAGTTACGCACCTTGCCTGCTGCCTGGATGCGATCGCAAGTGCTATAACTTGTTTATTGGTCATTGGTCATTGGTCATTGGTCAATGGTCAATGGTCATTTAATTTTTTAACAAAATAACTATTGACAAGCCCAAAAACTTCTGATAATATTGTTAAACATGACTGGAGAGGTGGCTGAGTGGTCGAAAGCGGCAGATTGCTAATCTGTTAAGGGATTATATCCCTTCGAGGGTTCGAATCCCTCCCTCTCCGTTTTTATTGTCAGTGGAATTAACAGGTCAGTTTCAACCTACCACTACCGCGACCTTCTTTTTTGGTGTTCATAAAAAATTAGATTTCCTCAAATACAAGAACGTTGATTTCTGACACCCTGTATTTTATTTAAGGACTAAAATATTTAGTCTTTTAAGCATCTTTAACTTGACTTGCAAAATTGCTAAAGCGGACAATGGAATTTAGCAGGGATGTATATTCCTGGGCGTTGATATGATAATTCTCGTTAAATTCATGCAACAATTGAATAATTGCAAAGGTTGTAGATTCTAGTTTTGCTCTTTTTTTAGCCGCTCTAACAGCCTGAGACTTACTATGATAAACATGATTATCGCTAATACCGATTTGCTCATCTTCTATCCAACACTGAAAAATGTAACCTTTTGATGATGGTATGATTTCAATTAACCAACCATAATATGGGTACTGTAATTTCATGTTTTTTTCCCTAGTGACATCCATCTATGTTTAACCTCCTTTATTCACATCTGAACAGAACAACATTATAGAACCTATATATGCAATTATCGTGCAGGATTTGTGCAAAATTTGTGCAGATGAAAATACAGTCGCTTGCTTGTAAAATGTTAGGTAAAATAAAAACTCTATCTCAAGATGTATTATTCCTCTTTGAGACGATAACCTAAGCCATGAACTGTTTGAATTAAATCTTCTGAAGCACCTAAAACTCTGAGTTTTTGACGCAGAGACCGAATGTGAGACCTAAGAGTTTCTTCTGCGGGGGAGTCGTCTATTGACCAAACTTGTTCAATAATACCAGAACGACTTAATACTCGTCTGCCATTGGCCATCAATAATTCTAAAATAGCAAATTCTTTTGCAGTTAAGGAAATGGTGTAAGTATCATAAGTAGCTTCATAGGTACTTTGATTCAAATGTAGTTTACCCCAGGATAAACCGACTGTAATTGTCGAATTACCGCGTCTGAGTAAAGCGCGGATACGAGCCATTAATTCTTCTAAGTCAAATGGTTTGGAAACATAATCATCTGCACCCGCGTCCAAGCCAGCAATTTTGTCCGATATTGTATCACGGGCTGTTAACATGAGGACGGGTACACCTGAATTGCGATATGCTGAGTTGGTGGTGCTAGTATTACGTAAGCGTTGACAGAATTTCATTCCGTCCAGTTTGGGTAGTGTGACATCTAGGATAAATAAATTATACTTCATAGACTCGGCTAAATCCCAAGCTTCTTCACCGTCTCTAGCTACATCTACGATATAATGGCGGTTGGTTAAAGCTTCTGTTAATACTTCTGCTAATTGAGTATCATCTTCAACGATGAGAATTCGCATGATTATAAATTAGTATTTTATGAAATGGTCTTTACAAGGAAAATGGATTGCTGTAGGGTTTACTTTAACCCTTTTACTAATGAGTTTAGTTGTATTTGGTTCATTTAAGAATACATCTGAAATTAAACAAAGTGCTAATAGAGTGAATCATACTTACAAAACTCTGAATACGTTAACAAATTTTTATGCAGCAATGACGGTTGCAGAATCAGCGCGACGGGGGTATATTTTTATGGGAAGTAAACAGGATTTAGAACGGTATGAAAATGCGTTGATAAATATACATCATGGACTAAAATTGCTACAGAAGCAGATACATTTTAGCAGGAGTCAACAAGAAAGATTTACAATTTTTAACGCTTTGGTAAATCAAAGATTAGCCCTTTTAGAACAATCTATACAACTTTATCAAAAAGATAAAAATGCCATACAATCTCAAACTGAGATCACAGAGCGCAGTGTCAAAATCAGGGAACAAATTATACCACTAATTTCTGACATTAAAGCGGAAGAACAAGATTATTTACAAAACTCTCTCCAAGAATCTGAATATATTATTCATTCAAGAATAGTCATAGAAATTTTGGCGACAATTTTAATTATTGTAGTCATTTCTGGTTTATGTATTATGCTTGAGCGTCAATGGGTAAAGCGTGATAAAATTAAATCTTTAGAATCTTCTCTATTTCAAGAAAAGAAAATTGGAGAAATGAAAGTTCAGTTATTTTCTATGGTATCTCACGAATTTCGCACACCTTTGAGTGTGATTTTACTTTCTGCTCAATTATTAAGAGAAGCTCTTAAAGATGTTGTCAATGAAATACAATTTAAAAATCTCTCTCGTATTCAATACTCGGCTAAATTAATGAATCATATGTTAACTGATATATTAACTTTAACAAGAGCAGAAGCAGGTAAGTTGGATTGTCAAACTCAATTAATCAATATAGAAGATTTTTGTTTAAATTTGGTTGAAGATATACAAGTTTTTAATCCAGTAACCCATAAAATTATATTTATTAACGAAAGCGAAATTTTTCGGGGATATTTAGATGAAAAACTCCTATATTCTATGCTCACAAATTTACTATTAAATGCTATTAAATATTCAGATCTTGGTAGTCAAATATCCTTGATTTTAAAATCAGAACCCAAATTTATCATCTTTCAAGTAATAGACAAAGGTATAGGAATTTCCCTGACAGAACAACAGAAAATATATGAGCCTTTTTATCGTTGTCAAAATGTTGATAATATCGTGGGAAGTGGTTTAGGATTATCTGTAGTCAAAAAATGCGTAGAATGTCATCAGGGAGAAATTAATTTAGAGAGTCAAGTAGGAATTGGGACAATTTTTACGATTAAAATTCCCCATCCCAATATAGGATAGGGATAATTATCAAAAATTCTGCTAAAGTAACAATAAATTAGCAAATTTATGTCCATGGATCACAATGATTTAGCTTTTACCCCAGCTTTAGAGTTAGCGGAATTAATTCGACTGCGGGAAGTTTCACCCCTAGAGTTGGTAGAAGTATATTTAGAACGCATTGAACGCTTAAACCCACAATTGGGAAGTTATTTCACAGTTACGGCAGATTTAGCTGTGGCTGATGCTAAAATCAAAACAGAATTACTCACGACAACTTCAGAATTACCCCCATTTTTTGGTGTACCAATTTCTATTAAAGACTTGAATGCAGTTGCAAATGTGACTTGCACGTATGGCAATTCAGCCCTGTTAAATAATATCGCTAATTACGATGATGGTGTAGTTACGAAAATTAAACAAGCTGGGTTTATTATTCTTGGTAAAACCGCTACGTCTGAATTAGGTTCTTTTCCTTACAGTGAACCTACGGGATTTCCCCCAGCTAGAAACCCTTGGAATTTAGCATATACTCCTGGTGGTTCTAGTGGTGGTGCCGCAGCATCGGTAGCAGCGGGATTAAGTGCGATCGCTCAAGGTTCAGATGGTGGTGGTTCGATTCGTGGTCCTGCGGCTTGTTGTGGCGTGGTTGGAATTAAGCCCGCTAAAGGTAGAGTGACTAAAGCCCCTGTAGGTGAAAACTTAGGTGGTATTGCTGTGGATGGACCCATTGCCCGTACCGTAGCTGACGCAGCGGCGATGTTAGATGTTATCTCTGGATATGTCACAGGTGATCCTTATTGGTTATCAGATCCACAGCCATCCTTTCTGAATGCAACTGAGGTTAAATTAAATCCTCTGAAAATTGCTTTTAGTACCAAGATCATGCCTTTCGGAGAAGCTGATATAAATTGTCAACAGGGAGTATTAAAAACAGTTCAGTTATTAGAACAATTTGGACATCAAATTACAGAACAATACCCAGATTTTAGCCGGTTAATTGAACCATTTAAAGTAGTTTGGCAAGCAGGAGTAGCAGTTGCAGGCATTCCCTCAGCAGCCTTGCAACCATTAAACCGCTGGTTATTAGCAAAAAATGGTTCTGTAGGTGAATATCTGCAAGCACTAGCCCAAATGCAGATTGTCTCCCGGCAGATTGTCGCGTTTTTTAATACCATAGATGTACTAGTATTACCAGTTTATCTCCATTCTCCGATTCGCGTGGGAGAATGGGCAGATTTGAGTCCAGAAGAGACATTTGCTAAAATTGTCCATTGGGTTGCCCCTTGTCCTGTTGCAAATGCTACCGGATTACCTGCGATCGCCCTGCCGATGGGTTTCGATAATAACGGTTTACCCATAAGTGTACAATTAATTGGTAAACCGGAGGCCGAGTCTACTTTAATTAGTTTAGCAGCCCAATTAGAAGCTGCCAACCCTTGGATTCAACATCGGCCAGCACTTTAAGTCAAAATCAGGATTTACAGGATTTGAGAACTGACAGGATGAGAATTAAAATATAT
>NZ_KE384659.1:75413-83922 GCF_000426905.1 Dolichospermum circinale AWQC131C | reverse complement strand
TTTCTCCGTGACCTCTGTGCCTCTGTGGTTCGTTATTCCATGAATCTTGCGTAAGTCCTAATATCTTCAGAAAATTTTTCAATGGTAGGATGAAAATCCTGCCCCTTTCCTTCATATTGGCTCAAATTTAGAGATAGCATTGATAGCCCTTTGTAGGCTTGGGGAACATAACTTAGCTACTTCCATTTGCCAGTAGTTATTAACAAAGTAAATTAACTGTCCATTATAGTCTCTACCTACCTTTGCTGTGCTATTAGACCGTGGAACTATAGCCTCATGCAATTCACGGTTTTTAGATTTTCTCGCAATATTAATCAATGTTTGTTTCGGATCACTAATTTCGTCTACATTTTGAGGAATCAATGTTTGTGAAACTCCCAAGAATTTAGCAAAGTTTTTACTATCAGCTAAAAGCCATGCTTCTACTTCCCTAACAGCAATACGAAACAAAAGATTAGGATGTTTCGTATATGGTAGCCATTCCTGAATTAGTTCCTGTGGACACTCTGCTCTATCAAGGTCTGTTAAAACTATATAAGGTGTTCCTTGAGCAGCATTATTAAATCCTTTTATATTCTTCTTAAGATAGCCGAAACCATGTTTAGAATAACAATTACCCACTATATAACGGCGATTTGACTGGTGTAAAATTGTCCGCAATACAGCTTCACTCAGTGGGTCTTCAACAGCTAAATTAATAGGTATTAAATCCACTATAAATGAATCTCCAATTGATTAATTTCAGATGGTTTAGTTAATGGCAATACGGCTTCAGCTATGCTTAAACCGCCTTCTAGCAGATCACGGACATTATCAATTGAAGATGCTGTAGTAACTTTAGTCCCTTCTAAGCTCGGTGTTAAAAGTAATATTTCTTCACCCCCAATTCCCTCGTCTTCGAGTAGATCCGCGCTATGTGTAGTGAGTATTATTTGTCTTTTTTTCTGACGTTGAATTCGATACATTAAAGAAGGTAATTTTTTAACTATTGCTGCATTTAAAGATAACTCTGGTTCTTCAAGAAGCAGCAGTGAATCACTTTCTAGTAATGACCACAGCAAGCCAATTAGACGTAATGTTCCATCTGAAAATTGATCTTCTCTTTGTTTGCCGGCTTGAGGTCGCCAATGCTCATATACTGCTTCTAAATGAGGAACACCCATTTCATCTTTTATATCAGTAAGATGTTTCAATTGGGGAACAGCAGAACGCAAAGCATTTTCAATCTTTGTTAGTCGAGATTTGCGAGTCTTTTCAGGAGTTTTGGTAATGCGTTCTAGAAAACTTCTGCCAAAAGGATCTTCTGAAATTCCCGGTCCAGAAAACACCTCTGGATAACGAAGTAACTGAGGTACAAGGTGTAGATAGAGAACTGATTCAAAAAACTTAGCAATTTCTCGAAAATTGGCATTAGCACTAATTTGCTCTAAGTGGGTCTGTGTTCGTCGTAATTCATCTTTTTCATCGTCTATATCTGGTCTATTAACTATTATTTCATTTCCCTTCCATACACGCTCGTAGGCTAAAATAGGTTGACGATAACCTCTAGTTTGTTGTGTTATGCCAATAGCATATTTCCATATAGGTTGATGACTAGAATAATCAGACAAGTGTACTTCAATTTCAATTTTGGGATTTTGCCGCGCTGACAAACAACGGATTTTAGATACTCCTCCACGCTCTTTTACCGCTGTCTGTAAACCACCTCCAGGCTTGACAATATCACGCAGAAACCGAAATAAATCAAGAAAGTTAGATTTACCACAAGCGTTAGGACCGACTATAAAAACTCTGTCACCTAATTCGACATCTACTGACAGAAAATTACGCCAATTCTTGAGGATGATATGAGAAATAAACATTAGGAATAAAGAGAAGATTGCAATAGACCAGTTAAAAATAGTAAATTGACTATTTCTTCATCCTATTATAGCTATTTTCCTGGTATAAGCCCTAAATAGATGTTAAGAAGTGATTGATGATTACCAATCACCTCTTTTGCAATTACCCAAAATTACGCTTTCTTTAACCAACTAAACATAGCGCGTAAATCCTTACCAACTTCCTCAATAGGATGTTCAGCTTCTTGACGACGCATAGCAGTAAAACCAGGTTTACCCGCTTGGTTTTCTAATACAAATTCCCGCGCAAATTGTCCAGATTGAATTTCGCTGAGGATTTTCTTCATTTCCGCTTTAGTTTGAGAGGTGACAACACGGGGACCACGAGTATAATCACCATATTCGGCGGTATTAGAAATACTATCACGCATTGTTGCTAAACCACCTTCTACGACCAAATCAACAATTAATTTGACCTCATGTAGACATTCAAAATAAGCTAGTTCTGGTTGATATCCTGCTTCTACCAGGGTTTCAAAACCCGCTTTAATTAAAGCACTCAAACCACCACATAATACCGCTTGTTCTCCAAATAAATCCGTTTCGGTTTCTTCGCGGAAAGTGGTTTCTAAAATACCCGCCCGTGTACCACCAATACCTCTAGCATAAGCCATAGCGCGATCGCGTGCTTTACCGGTTGCATCTTGATAAACTGCAAATAATGCAGGTACACCTTGTCCTTGTTCGTAAGTACGACGGACTAAATGTCCGGGTCCTTTAGGTGCAACCATGACGACATCAACATCAGCGGGGGGGATAACCTGTGCAAAATGGATATTAAAGCCGTGTGCAAAAGCTAAAACGTTTCCGGCTTCTAAATTTGGTTCAATTTCGGTTTTATAAATTGTTTTTTGGACTTCATCAGGTAATAAAATCATGATGAAATCAGCAGCTTTAGCAGCATCAGCAACATTTTTTACAGTTAAGCCAGCAGCTTCGGCTTTCGCTGTGGACTTACTACCAGGATATAATCCCACAATCACATTAACACCGCTATCTTTTAGATTGAGCGCGTGAGCATGACCTTGAGAACCATAACCAATAATAGCAACCGTCTTACCCGCTAAAAGGTCTAAATTAGCATCTTCATCATAATACATACGCGCCATAGAAGCATCTCCTGTCCGTAAAGGTTGTCATGAAATTGGCAGAATTTTGATTGTATCGCAAATTGGTCAGTTGTTTGTTGGGCGTTGGTATTTTTCTCCTTTCTTCCTCCTGACAACTGACCACTGACAACTGACCACTGACCACCGACTACTGACCACCGACCACTGACCACTGACTAATCCCCTACGTTTACTTTTTTTTTCAGAAGTTCAAGATAAACAGAAATAATTATGACAATTTTGATACAAATTTGTTAAGAATAGTTACAACACCTGTTATCGAAGGAAATATCTGTTATGGTTGATCTGTCTGACAAAAAACCAGTCCACCAAGTCGTGATTATTGGCGGTGGTTTTGGTGGCTTATATGCTGCTAAATCTTTAGCTAAGGCCAATGTACAAATCACGCTCATTGATAAACGCAACTTTCACCTCTTTCAACCACTGCTGTACCAAGTCGCTACAGGTGCTTTATCCCCAGCAGATATCTCGTCTCCCTTGCGTTCTGTCCTTAGCAAAAGCAAAAATACAAAGGTATTGTTGGGTGAAGTTTATGATATTGACCCCAAAGCCCAGAATGTGATAGTCAAAGGGGAATCTGTCCACTATGATACCCTGATTGTCGCCACAGGGGCAAAGCATTCCTATTTTGGTAAGGATAACTGGGAAGAATTTGCACCCGGTTTAAAGACTGTTGAGGACGCTATTGAAATGCGTCGGCGGATTTTTATGGCCTTTGAAGCTGCTGAAAATGAAAGCGACCCCATTAAACGTCAAGCTTTATTAACTTTTGTAATTGTCGGCGGTGGTCCAACTGGAGTAGAATTGGCAGGAGCAATTGCAGAATTAGCCACTAAAACCCTCAAAGAAGATTTTCGCAACATTGACACATCAGAAACCAGAGTTTTATTATTAGAGGGTTTAGATCGTGTTCTTCCTCCCTTCGCACCCGAATTATCTCAGACAGCAGAAGTATCATTAAAAGCTTTGGGTGTAGATGTGCAAACCAAAACCTTAGTAACACATATTGAAAATGATATTGTTACAATCAAACAGGGTGATGAAGTCAAAGAAATTGCAGCTAAAACCGTGTTGTGGGCTGCTGGTGTAAAAGCTTCACCTATGGGTAAGGTGTTAACGGATAGGACTGGAGTAGAAAGCGATCGCGCTGGTCGTGTTATAGTAGAACCGGATTTGAGTATTAAGGAATATCCTAACATCTTTGTAGTTGGTGATTTAGCCAACTTCTCCCATCAAAATGATAAACCCTTACCGGGAGTTGCACCAGTGGCCATGCAAGAAGGGGAATATGTAGCTAAACTGATTCAAAAACGCCTGAAAGGTGAAACATTACGCCAGTTTAAATATGTAGATAGAGGTAGTTTAGCAATGATTGGTCAACACGCCGCAGTTGTTGATTTAGGATTTATTCAACTCCGAGGTTTCTTTGCGTGGTTTGTGTGGTTATTCATTCATATCTACTTCCTCATTGAGTTTGACAACAAGTTAGTAGTCATGATTCAATGGTTATGGAATTATTTTACCCGTAATCGTAGCGCCAGATTAATTACAGGTAAAGAAGCCATTGCACCTATCCCAATTGCAAATAATCAGAGTCACACGCCAATTGTCACCAAAAAGCCGTTAAATGTGTAGTTTTATAAAGTGGGTTAATAACCCACTATCCCGATTTAGATGTAATCTCTAATTGGCAAGGAATGCGGGCTTATGGGAATACGCCCGTAAATTTTGCCAATAATTATATTGTAGTATCTAAATTCTGATATACTATAACCAGTAAGAGTTTTTACTATTTCACTTATTGGATTAAAAATATGTCCAGCACGATCTTAAAAGCTAAAGATATAGAAAATGCAAAACAAATAATTGCTAAGGATTTGGAAGAAACTATCAGATTTTTGAATCGTTGTGGGGGATTTAATTCTAGAAATAATAAGGAGAAGAATAAATTTGATGAATATATTAAAATTGCTCAAGGAAAAGGCAAATCTCTTGTAGAACTCAAGCAAGATTTATTATTAGGAAAGAAGAAATTTCAAAAAGGAATGCAAATGTTATTAGAAATCACCGAAAGTAATGAAGCACAAAATTTTTTTGAAAGGAATATTCAAGCATTAAATTTACTGACAGAATCTGTTATTGAATGTTGGGATTTTTATTCATCAGATACAAAAGAGTTCTTAAGAAAATTTGCCTTAGATGCTGCTGAATTTAATAGAGGATCAAAAAATATTTTGATAAATGGTGAAGAATGGAAAATCATTGAAGAAGTAGTCAAACAACATGAAAAAGCACTACAGAGATTTATCAACTCTGTTACAGGAGCGATAGATTGGAAAAATTGTAAAACAGATTTAGGAAGAAAACTTTTTAAAATTAAAGAAAAAATAATTCTGTCTGGAGAACCGCTGTTAACTTCAGCAGAATTTGATCAATATCTTGAAGAAGAAACAGAAAATAACTAAATAAACAATTTAATCGGGTGAAAAGAACTTATATAGATTCCTGCGTATTAATAGCAGCAGCAACATTAGATAATAGTGATCCAATCTGCCAAGAAGCTTTAAAGATTTTAGGTAGTGCGGAACGCTATTTTATTTCTAGTTATTATGTCAAATTTGAAATATTACCTCATGCTATCAGAAATAAAAGAAAACTAGAAGCAGAGTTTTATGAAACATTTTTTGATAGTGTACAAGAATGGGTAGAACCCAATCAAAAATTATTAGAATGTGCGTATAACGAAATTATTACAAATAATAATGGATTGAGTGGAATTGATGCAATTCATGTTGCTGCTGCGTTGCTAGGAAAAGCAGATGAGTTAATTACCGCCGAAAAAAGAGAAAAGCCAATTTGTCAAGTTAAATCAATTAAAGTGATTTCATTGAGAAAATAATTGATTGTTATAGTAAGTGGTTTAAAGATTAAAATGAAAATGTGTAATTAGGAGATTTTGGTAATGGCTTTAACAATTTTAGATGAACAATTAGAAAGTATTCAGCTTTCGGCTGAGGTTCAGGAAAAAGCTTTACAAAAAGCTAAAGAAGGTTATGTAATGACATTATTAGAGGTAGGAGAAATTAGTAGTGGCAGGGCGGGGAAAATTCTTGGTGTTTCCCGTTTAGAGGTAATAGAAATGATGAAAAAATGGGGTATTTCTCTTTTTGATGATTCTCAAAATTTGGAGGAATTACGTCAAGAAGTGGAACAGGCAGAGTTAATTTTAAATCAGCAGATTTCTTAAATGATTATTGTTTCTGATACTACGCCAATTAGCGAGTTAGCAAAAGTGGATCATCTTGATTTGTTGCCAAAACTTTTTGGTAAAGTTGTGATTCCCCAAGGTGTATTTGATGAATTGCAGGTAGGTAAGCATCCAGCAGCAAAACTTGTTCAGGATTTGCCTTGGTTAGAGGTTGTAACGGTAGATAATCAGCAGTTGGTTAGGGAGTTACAACTCATCTTGCGACATAATAGAAATAGAAATTCTATCTTTAGGATTGTTAAGAATGTATCAAACAGATCCGCCACTTTCCCCTAAAGAAACATTACCGACAATGTATGATCTTCCTAGCGAAGACCCGGAGGAACCTGGTTTACCAGATCAATTTCATTTATTCCAACCACAATTATTAGCAGAAACATTCCGTCCAGCAAATTATCCTAGTGACCAAATATTTACAGGAAGTGATCTGAATCTTTATTATGATTTGCGTCATCCTTCATGGTATAAACGTCCAGATTGGTTTGCAGTGTTAGGTGTTCCCTCACTTTATGACAATAGAGATTTGCGGTTAAGTTATGTAGTTTGGCAAGAAGCAGTTAATCCTTATATTGTCGTTGAATTACTCTCACCAGGAACAGAAAAAGAAGACTTAGGGCAAACATTAAGAGATGTCGAAAAACCTCCTGGTAAATGGGAAGTTTACGAACAAATTTTAAGAGTACCCTATTACGCTATCTTTGATCGTTATAAATCTGAATTTAGAATGTTTCAGTTAACAGGTGCTCGTTATGCTGAAGTAAACTTATCAGATTTTCGGTTTTGGATTCCCGAAATAAAATTAGGTTTAGGAGTGTGGCAAGGAAGTTATAAAACTGTGGAAATGCCTTGGTTACGTTGGTATGATCAAGACGGTAATTGGATGTTAACCAGCACAGAAGAGGAAAAACAAAAAGCTGAACAAGAAAAACAAAAAGCTGAACAAGAAACACAAAAGTTAGAACAAGAAAGGCAAAAAACCCAAAGATTAATTGCCCAACTGCGTGCGCTTGGTGTTGAACCTGATTTAGAATAAACAAAATCTCACATCTTCTCGTTCTTCTCGTTCCCAGTCCTAGACTGGGAACGGGGGACACTTGGGGAGTAGAAAGTGGATTATAACTCCAGATTAAGCAATAATCACAAAATCGTCAGCAGTCAAAAAATCTACAACTGCAAACTGACCACCAGTACCAAAACCTGCTGTATCAGCATCTTGGTTATAGAATAGATTACCGCTGCCTAAACTATAAACAATCCTGGCGGTGCTATCTCCTGCTAATTCATCATTGTCAACAGATTCAAAGTCTGACGGATCGCTCAATCCTATACCGACATCACTGGTTAGAAAATCAAATACGGTTTTACTCAGAACTAACTGGTCAGTTCCCGTGGAGAAGTCAGCAATGATGTCTACTCCATTAACAGTTGTATCAAAAGGATTGAGTCCACTGAATACGAACTGGTCATTACCATCTCCACCAAACAAATTGTTACTACCTAGACCACCCGTGAGGATGTCATTACCATCCCCTCCATTAAGGGTGTCATCACCATCCCCTCCATTAAGGTTGTTATTAGCACTGTTACCAGTAATGACGTTATTACCTGTGTTACCAGTACCGTCAATGTCTGCTGTTCCTGTTAAGGTCAGGTATTCGACGTTATCAATATCCTCAATAGTGTAAGTAACACTAGATTCAATGGTATCTGTACCACCCTCCACATCTTCGGTAATGGTAATGGTCCCAGTGTTACTATCTACAACGTAGATATCATCGTCTGCACCACCAATCAAGATATCATTACCAGCACCACCATTAAGGGTATCATTACCAGCACCACCATTAAGGGTGTCATTACCAGAACCACCACTGAGGTTGTTATTAGCACTGTTACCAGTAATGACGTTATTACCAGTGTTACCAGTACCGTTAATCGCTGTTGTTCCTGTCAGTGTCAAGTTTTCAACGTTAGTCAGAGCCGCAATGTTGTAAGTAACACTAGATTGAATGGTATCTGTGCCACCCCCTGTACTTTCGGTAATGATGTCAGTTATATCAACGATGTACGTATCATTACCTACACCACCAATCAAGGTATCTTTACCAGCACCACCGTTGAGGGTGTCATTACCAGAACCACCATTGAGGATGTTATTAGCACCGTTACCAGTGATGACGTTATTACCTGCGTTACCAGTACCGTTAATT
>NZ_KE384659.1:40075-74817 GCF_000426905.1 Dolichospermum circinale AWQC131C | reverse complement strand
TGTCAGTGTCAGGTTTTCGACGTTAGTAAGAAGCGCAATACTGTAATTAACACTAGATTGAATGGTATCTGTGCCTTCGTTGGCATTTTCGGTAATGGTGTCAGTGGTGCTATCAACAACGTAAATATCATTGCCTGTACCACCGTTAAGGGTGTCATTACCAGCACCACCGTTAAGGGTGTCATTACCAGCAAATCCATTTAGGATGTCATTACCATTAGTACCAATCAGGTTATCATTACCATTAGTACCATTGATCGGAGTCGGAGTAACAGGTAGTTTAATCTCAATGATCCCTCGGAGGGGTTTAAGGTTATTGGGGTAATCATTCCATTTACCAGGAGACCCGAAATTCATCACTACATAATCTTCACCCTGTGGTCCGCCATTATCTGGTTGACCGGTAAACCAGTTAGCGTAAGCAGATGTTTCATTACTTGCCCACTTGAACTGGCCTTCTGTTATTTTATCTGTATAGCCAATCCATAATTCCTCAGTACCACCAAAGGTACTGACTAACCAATTTTGCTCTGCTGCTGTGTTAATAGTGACAAGATTTCCACCTAAACTTAGGGCTTGAGCTTGAGCGTCTTCCCATGTACCGAAGAAGTCGGTGAGGAAATAGGTACTACCGTTATAAGTGGGTGGTTTGATCTCAATGATCCCTCGGAAAGAATTCAGGTCATTGGGGTAATCATTCCATTTACCAGCAGACCCGAAATTCATCACTACATAATCTTCACCCTCTGGTCCACCATTATCTGGTTGACCGGTAAACCAGTTAGTGTAAGCAGATGTTTCATTACTTGCCCACTGGAACTGACCTTCTGTTACTTTATCTGTATAACCAATCCATAGTTCTTCAGTACCACCAAAGGTATTAGTTAGGAAGCTTTGTTCGGCTGCTGTATTAATAGTGACAAGATTTCCGCCTAAACTTTGGGCTTCATCTTGAGCTTGTTCCCATGTACCTGAGAAGCTGGTGAAGAAATAAATACTGCCGTTATAATAAGCATAAGTGGGTGGTGTAGCTTGTTTGATTTCAATGATGCCTTGGAGGAGTTTAAGGTTATTGGGGTAATCATTCCATTTACCAGCAGACCCGAAATTCATCGCTACATAATCTTCACCCTGTGGTCCACCATTATCTGGTTGACCGGTAAACCAGTTAGTGTAAGTAGATATTTCACCACTTGCCCACTTGAACTGGCCTTCTGTTACTTTATCTGTCAAACCGATCCATAGTTCTTGACTACCACCAAAGGTACTGACTAACCAATTTTGCTCTGCTGCTGTATTAATAGTAACAAGATTTCCGCCTAAACTTTGAGCTTGAGCTTGAGCTTGTTCCCATGTCGAGAAAAAGCTAGTGAGAAGATAAGTGCTGCCGTTATAATTAAACATGAAGATGACCCTTTATATTGTTGATAAACATTGACCAAATTCAAATATGTATTTTGCAAAACCTTGATAGAGAAATTCCCCCTGTAAGGATTCTGGATTGTACATTTTTTTTTGGATATGTCTAACGGTTGCATGCCCATGATATCGGATACACTAGGCAATTTGGCCAGGTCACTGTGGCACTTGTTGAAGTGGACGAGGCTTGTGTCCGATTTTTTTCGGTCAAACTGATAATAAGCACATAAAAAGTAAACTAATGAATACCATAGCATCTACCCTAACTTCTATTCTCAGCACGGAAAATGCTGTTATCTCCTGGGAAAATCTCGCCCCCACCCAAAAGCAGAACCTAGAACAGAGTATAGACTCTAAAAGTTATCCCATTTGCGTCGTTTATCCCCATAGCCAGGCGGAATTAGCCGCAATTATCACCACCGCCAACAGTCATCAATGGCGTGTTCTCACTTGTGGTAGCGGTAGTAAAATCAATTGGGGTGGTTTAGCTAAAAATATTGATATTATTGTCAGTACCGAACGCATTAACCAACTCATAGAACACGCTGTGGGTGATTTAACTGTCACCGTGGCAGCAGGAATGAAATTTGCCCAAATTCAGGAAATTTTAGCAAAATCTGGACAAACTTTAGCCCTAGATCCTGCTTTCCCAGAATCAGCTACCATTGGTGGTATTGTTGCTACTGCTGATACAGGTTCTCTGCGTCAACGTTATGGTGGTGTACGTGACCAAATCTTAGGTATAACTTTTATCCGCGCTGATGGAGAAATCGCTAAAGCCGGGGGACGAGTTGTCAAAAATGTGGCAGGTTATGATTTAATGAAGTTATTTACTGGTGCTTACGGTACTTTAGGTATTATTAGCCAGGTCACTTTACGAGTTTATCCTATTCCTGAAACTTCGGGAACGGTGCTATTAACTGGTAAACCTGAAGCCGTATCTTCAGCAGTGAGAATTTTACAAAGTTCAGAATTAACACCAACTCAAGTTGATTTACTATCAAGTAAGTTGGTGACTAGTTTAACTTTAGGAACGGGAATAGGTTTAATTACCCGGTTTCAAAGTATTCATGAAAGTGTTGAAGAACAATCGCAACGACTTTTAGCAATTGGTGAAAAGTTAGGTTTACAAGGGGTGATTTATCAAGGAGTTGAGGAGTCTAATTTATGGCAACAATTACCAAACAAAATATATGATCATCTTACAGAGTTTACAATTACTTGTAAAATAGGAGTATTACCAACTGCTGCGGTGGAAATTATCAATCAAATAACAAATATTGGTTTAATTCATGTTAGCAGTGGTTTGGGTTTGGTGCGTCTGGAAAATCCAGACCAGATTTTACATTTGCGGAATTTATGTCAAGCCAATTCTGGTTTTTTAACTATTTTATCCGCACCTGTTGAGTTAAAAAAAAGGTTTGATATTTGGGGTTATAATGGTAATAGTTTGGAGGTAATGCACGGTATTAAACAACAATTTGATGGTAATTTGATTTTAAGTCCCGGTCGCTTTGTGGGTGGGATTTAAGATTTGAGAAAATGAACCACGAAGACGCAAAGAACGCGAAGTTAAGAGGAAGATAAGAAATGCAAGTTTCGGAAGGTTTGGTGCATAATACTGCTAGTATTAAGAATTTACAGGGTTTTGATGGCAATTATCCACCTGATCCTAAGTTAATTGATAGTTGTGTTCATTGTGGTTTTTGTCTGTCTACTTGTCCTAGTTATCGGGTATTAGGAAAGGAAATGGATTCTCCTAGAGGACGTATCTATTTAATGGATGCTATTAATGAGGGGGAAATTGCTTTAAATACCGCTACTGTTGAACATTTTGACTCTTGTTTGGGTTGTCTAGCTTGTGTCTCTACTTGTCCTTCTGGTGTGCAGTATGATAAGTTGATTTCAGCTACTAGACATCAGGTAGAAAGAAATTATCATCGCAGTTTACCTGATAAGTTAGTTCGACAATTGATTTTTTCTCTGTTTCCTAATCCTGATCTTTTAAGAATTTTACTTTTTCCTTTATTAGTTTATCAAAAGTTAGGGATTTCTAAGTTATTACAAGCAACTGGTTTAATTAAGGCTATATCTCCCCGGTTAGCTGCTATGGAATCTATTTTACCGGAAATTACTCTTAAATCTTTTCAGAATAATTTACCAGATATCATCCCCGCTCAGGGTGAAAAAAGATATCGGGTTGGTGTTATTTTAGGATGTGTACAAAGGCTGTTTTTCTCTCCTGTAAATGAAGCAACTGTCAGAGTTTTAACTGCTAATGGTTGTGAGGTGGTAATTCCTAAGTCTCAAGGTTGTTGTGCGGCGCTTCCTGAACACCAGGGACAAACGGAACAAGCGAAAACTTTAGCAAGACAAATGATTAATAGTTTTGCTGATACTAATGTAGATTTTGTGATTATCAATGCTGCTGGTTGTGGTCACACTTTGAAGGAATATGGTCATATTTTAGCAGATGATCCAGAATATGCACAAAAAGCTAAAATATTTGCTGCGAAAGTAAAAGACTCACAGGAGTTTTTAGCTAATATCGGTTTAACTGCTAAACTTTCACCTCTGACTGAGAAAAATCTGACTTTAGTTTATCAGGATGCTTGTCATTTATTACATGGTCAAAAAATTAGTGTCCAACCTCGTCAACTATTAAAACAAATTCCAGGAGTAACTTTAAAAGAACCCATAGACGCAGCTTTGTGTTGTGGTAGTGCGGGTGTTTATAATATGTTACAACCGGAAGTTGCGGAAGAATTAGGTAAACAAAAAGCCCAAAATTTATTAAATACTGGTGCTGATTTAATTGCTTCTCCTAACCCTGGTTGTAGTTTGCAAATTAGTAAATATTTACCAGGTAAAACTATTTCTATTATGCACCCTATGGAATTATTAGATTATGCTATTCGGGGTGAGAAATTGGAGATTTAGAAAGTTATAAGATCCATATTCCCCAATACGATTCGGTTAACCAAAAATCCCAATTTTTGTAATTCTAAAGGATTTATGATTGCGTTCCGTTATTGAGAATACTGTCAATTATTAATCTGATCCGAAGCGTATTGAGGGTGATATCTTCATTGTTCCTGATCATTCAAGACTAACAACTACAGCTTGACCTTTTACTAAAGTAGATAAAATATCTACAATCTTGGGAACTAAAGGTTTCAAATCAATTAGTCTATTAGAAGATGCTTGTAAAACAACTACAGCAATATTAAACTGAGACAAATTTTGCTGAAAAGATAAATTTCTATCAACCGTAATAAAAACATCAAATTCTTGTTCTACTAAAGCCAGTAGTTTACCATTTTTAGTTCCTGCCCATCCCATTTGGGGAACTGTTTTGATTTTATAACCTACAAATTCCTTAGTTAACCTGCGGTCAATACACTCATCTAGAAGCAGTTTCATCCTAAGCTACCTTGTTAATCATTTGTTTTCCTGCTTCTTCTAAGAATGTAATGACTTGTTCTCTAGTGACAGTGGGAAAACCATCTAAAAAATCATCTATTGAATCTCCTGCTGTTAAATAATCTAAGAGTGTTTGTATAGGAACTCTTGTTCCTGTAAAAACAGGAGTACCACTCATAATTTCAGAAGAGACACTGATAACTGAAGGATGATTAGACATTGTAATTGTATTTGATATTTTCAAGTTATATTCCTAGTTTAGCCATAAAAAAGAAGTCGGTGATTTTATTTATCCTGTCAATTATCGTTCCCAAATTAAATTCATGGCCTTTTTTATGATCTCTTGTCGTTCGACTAATTGGTTTAATTCTTCTGCTTCATATTGACCTTCAAAAGCTTCAATGGCTGCTTTTTCTAATGCTAAATCATAAGCATCTTCTAGAGTTGTTGCTAATTCTGTTTCACTCATATAAGTTCCTTTTGCTTTTTCACGAGAATTACTGCGTTGAATTTGTTTGACAGAATTGCGAATAAAAAAATTCCAAGACCTAGTGGTGCGGTTTTCAGCAGCTTGTTTAATTAGGTGTAGAAGTAAAATGATGCCATAGCTAAATATTTTATTCAGTTTATCCGATTTGCTCATTTCTTCTAATTCTTCGACAATTAACAAGGCTTCTGTGATATTACCTTGGTGTAGAAGTTCTTTGAGGGTAAGTAGTTCTTCCATGGGCTTGATTTTCCTAATTTTTTATCGCTAAGGTTAATCCGTCTGCTATGGGAACTAAACTTATGGTAATTCGGGAATCTTGGTGTAATTTGCGATTAAAACCCCGGATTTTATTGGTTTGATTATCCTGTATTTCTGGATCTGCTACTTTACCTGACCACAGTACATTATCAATGGCAATTAGTCCACCACTACGAATTAATTTCAGACACTGCTCGTAATAATTTTCATAGTTACCCTTATCAGCATCAATAAATGCAAAATCAAATGTCCCCGCTTCTCCTACTGCCAATAAATGATCTAATGTTTCTAAAGCTGGTGCAATATGCAAGTCAATTTTATCAGCTACTCCCGCTGCTTGCCAATAACGACGGGCTATACTTGTATACTCTTCACTGACATCACAAGCGACTATTTTCCCATCTGCGGGTAAGGACAAAGCAACTACCAGGGAACTATAGCCAGTAAATACACCTATATCTAGTGTCTTTTTTGCTCCTAAGAGTTTAATTAACAAGGCCATAAATTGTCCCTGTTCAGGTGATATTTGCATTCGGGACATTGGCATCTGAGCGGTTTCTTGACGCAGTTGGGTTAAAATTTCCGCTTCTCGCAGGGAAACTGAAAGTAAATAATCATACAAATTTTGTTCTAATCCCAGTGTTTGTTTTGACATGATTTATATTTATTAATTATTTTATGATAGTTCTTCCTTATCGAAATCATGATAACAAATTTAAAATCAAATGTCAACCCCAAAATCCTCTTTTAAAGCCGATTTTTTTGCTACTATGTTAGTACGTTGCATAACAATAGTTGGTTGAGGGGTTCTTGATGACTGTTTATATTATTCGTCCTAAGACGACATCAGTAGCACGTTCTTTAAAATTAGCATCGAGAAAATTCACCCCCGAAAGTCGTTCCTCCCAAGTTGCAGAAGTGGTGAATTTTTGGCAAGAAGATTCTGGATATCAAGAAATTACCAGTTATTTAGAAGATGCAGATACAATTACCCAATATCCCACCTACTCAAATATTACAGGTGCTAAAGTTGTTTATATCCCTGATGAGGAAATAGAACAACTACGTCAAGATTTACCTAATGCTTTAATTTTACGCGATTTCCCAATAGAGTTAATTCAGCCAGAAAGAAATTTAACAGGGACAAAAGACACAATAGATCAAAATGATATTTGGCATTTAGAAGCGATATCTCTTCTTAAAGCACGTCAAAGGGGATTCACAGGTACAGGTAAAGGAATAACTGTTGCAGTTCTCGATTCAGGTATAGACGCAAACCACCCAGAAATAAAAGGTAAAGTAATTGCATCTTATCGTTTAAATCCCAGAACACAGGAGATTCAAACTGTACCATCTGAAGATACAGATGGACATGGTACTCATGTTGCTGGTTTAATTTGTGGACAAGAAGTGGGAGTAGCACCAGAAACCCAACTTATTAGCGGAACATTAATACCGGGAGGTACAGGTAAATTATCAGATTTATTTTTATGGTTAGACTGGTTAGCAATGCAACCGGAGGTAAATATAGTCAATATTTCCGCAGGTATTTCCACATTTATTGATGAAATTAGCGATTTAATTGACTCCTTATTAGCTGTAGGTATATTACCCGTTTGCGCTGTGGGTAATGATGGTATAAATAGAAGTGATACACCCGCTAATTGTCGAGGTTCACTTTCTGTAGGTGCGATAAATTCCCATTATCAAGTTGCAGCTTTTAGCGGTAGTGGCACAATCACAATTAATAACCATCAGTATCAAGTCCCCTATTTAGTTGCACCGGGAGAAGGTGTTTATTCTAGTGTTAAGGGTGGAGGTTATGAAGCTTGGAATGGCACATCTATGGCCACGCCGATTGTTTCTGGTGTGGCTGCGTTAATTTAATATTAGAGAGATATCCAACAATGACATACCTGGATTTATTTAATGAATTGCTTTCTAATTGTCAAGATTTAGGATCGGATAACCAACGTCAAGGTCAACGTCAAGGTCAAGGTTTAGTTCAAATACCAACTGCACTGTACTAAACACGGTTGGGAAATGGACTTTTAGAAGATTATGAAAAGCCAGATTTGTAGGGGTTTAGCATTGCTCATTGTCAAATTAGGCTAAAAATGTCTTATATGTTGGCTGACAAACCCCGCCCAGAAATGAATTTCCGGGCTAATAACAAAAGTAAACTAAAGTTTACTCGAAAATTCCTGAGTTATTTAGTCATCTTTAGATGACTTTTGCTATGAGACTGGGAATTCATTCCCAGGCGGGTTAAAGGTTTTACTGGGAATTCATTCCCAGGCGGGTTAAAGGTTTTACGTTAAGTTAACAACCCCTACTGTAGAATCAAATTATTATGAACCTTAAAGAAGACCAAATTAGTAAAATAGACCCTTTGCTGGAAGAATTTTTAATGAATGCAAGGGGTGATGAAAAGATTCGGGTAATTATGACATTGGGTGATGAAAATCAACTCAGGAATAACCAAGCCTTACCAATGCTTGAACCTGGGAATTTTCCTTCACCTATTGCTTATAGACAAGCATTAATTGAACGGCGAAAAAATCAACTTTCTGAAGTTATAGGTAATACAATTCAAGAATTACAAAACTTGTCTTTAAAACCTCTAGGTGGAACAATGAGCCGTGTTGTAGTTGTGGAAGGTTCAGCAACAGATATATTAAATTCATTAGAATTATCTGGCGTAAATAATGTTAGTTTAGATCAATTGGTGGGATTACCGGAAGTTGCACCTGATGAAGCAGTTAATCATTTTGCTCAATTGTATATTAAAATTTTAGGAAGTGACTTAGATCAGAAAACCAAAAAATTAATTTATCAAGCATCTAAACAATACATTCTTAACTATCAAAAGCGATATAATCGGTTGCGAGTTTTGGGAATGTCACAACCTGTAAATTTAGATTATATTTATACAGAAGTTCAATGTTTACAACCTGATGAGATGAGGAATTTTGAATCAGTAACAGCTTTAGAAAAAAATTATCGTCACAATGGTAGTCCCAGATTGACTAATGAAAAATCTGCAAGAGAAAATGGAATAATAATTGCTAACCAATATACACATTTAATGATATTGGGACAACCGGGTGCAGGTAAATCTACATTTCTCAGGAAAATAGGACTGGAAGCACTCAAAGGTAAATCTGGACAAATTCAGGGAGAAATTATTCCTGTTTTACTAGAACTTAAACAATTTACCACAAATGAAGTTAATATATACAATATTATTGAGCAAGAATTTATATCATGTCAATTGCCATTAGCAAAAGAATTTACTAATCAATTATTACGACAAGGTAAATTATTACTTTTATTAGATGGATTAGACGAAGTACCTAATAAAAATTTTGAGCTAGTAATTGATAAAATACAAGAATTTGTTAAGGAATATAAGCAAAATAAATTTGTTATTTCCTGTCGGACTGCTGCTTATCGTCAAAAGTTCCAAAACTTAAAAGAATTTATTATTGCGGATTTTGATGATCAGCAAATTCAACAATTTATTAAAAACTGGTTTTATTCACAAGTAGATAAACAATTAGGAACTGACCAAAAATGCTGGAATAAAATTAACACTCAAGAAGCTACCAAAGAATTAGCCCGAACTCCCTTATTATTAACTTTCCTCTGTTTAGAGTATGATGAATCTCAAGATCTACCAAAAAAGAAAGCTACATTATATGGTAATGCTTTAGATATATTGTTGAGAAGATGGGCCGCAGAAAAGAGATTACCTTATGAACCAATTTATCGTCAACTTGGGATTGATTTAGAAAAAATCATGTTGGCTGAAATTGCTTATGATAATTTTGCAACAGATAAGTTATTTTTCTCCCAGCCAGAAGTTTTAAATCAAATTCAAAAAGTTCTAGATAATAATGATAATGCACCGAAAAATTTAGATGTTGGGAAAATCTTGGATGCTATTACCATTGAACAAGGAATTTTAGTCGAACGTGCTAGAGATGTTTTTTCATTTTCTCATTTGACCCTACAGGAATATTTAACAGCCCAATATATTTATGATAATCGTCTAGTTGAAAAATTAGTGACTGAACATCTGACAGATAAACGCTGGAAAGAGGTATTTTTATTAGTTGCGGGGGTTATGCGGGGTGGTGCAGATGATTTATTGTTATTAATGGAAAAGGAAGTACAAAAATATATCAATACCCCAAAATTACAGGCTTTATTAAATTGGGCGGAAAATGTCACAGTAGGATCTCCAGGTAATTATAAACCAGTTGGGAAACGTGCAGTTGCGATCGCCAATGCTAACGCCATTGCCAATACCTATACTAACGCCATAGCTATTGCTGATTCCTACGTTAATACTAAAATCGACTACATCGTCAATGCCATGAATAATGCCCATTCTTTTATTTGTACCTATCAATATGCACGACCAAATGCCTACATCAAGGGCATTAATTACTTCGGTGAAATTGAAAAATTACAAATCTTTAATCAAAAGCTCAACTTTACTGTGTTACTTGCTCAATTACAAACACTCAAAGCTAAAATACCTGATGATAAACAACCAGAAGAAGTACATCTAGCTTTTGCTGAACAGTTTATAGAAACATTACTCAATGGTTTTAATCTCACCCCAGAAATGGTTAATTTATCTGAAGAAGAAATCAAAGACTTAGATAAATACCTCTACGCGAATTACTTAATTATTCAATGTAAAGAAGCAGCATTAAGTGTATCAAAACAAATCTGGGAAACAATAGAAACGCGGATGTTATTAGTAAAGAATAATTAAAATCTAGAGCATTGTTTGTCACTCTCCGCGCCTCTGCGTGAAAAAAATCATTGCATTAATCAGCAACACCACAGGGAATATATGTAGAGATGTTACGGTGATCGAAATTTCTGAAAAAAGTGTTAATTTGCCCTTTAGAATTAAAGATTATTCTGTAAACTCGCTTGCATCAGAGGGAGGTATTTATGAGTCGTCCCATTATTCTTGGTATTGTCGGTGATAGTGCTGCTGGAAAAACAACCCTGACTAGAGGTATCGCGCAGGTACTCGGTCCTGAAAATGTGACTATGATCTGTACAGATGATTATCACCGTTACGATCGCACACAACGGGCAGAGATTGGTATTACAGCATTACATCCTGATTGTAACTATTTGGATATTATGCAGCAACATTTATCGCTGCTACGAACAGGACAACCCATTCTGAAACCAGTTTATAGCCACAAAACAGGGACTTTTGAACCACCGCAATATATCAAACCCAGTAAATTTGTCATCATCGAAGGCTTACTAGGTTATTCTACTCGGATCGCTCGTGATGCTTATGATGTTAAAGTTTACCTCGCACCTCCTGAACCACTCCGCGCTAATTGGAAGGTAAAACGGGATACTCAAAAGCGGGGATATACTCCAGAACAGGTATTAGCGGAATTAGATAAACGTGAACCAGATTCAGAAGCGTATATTCGTCCCCAGCGTCAATGGTCAGATATTGTTGTTAGTTTCTATCCACCTAATAATGAAATAGATGAAACTAATGGACATCTAAATGTGCGGTTGGTACTACGTCCTTCTATTCCTCACCCGGATTTTACCAAAATTATTCACGCTGGACATAGTGATTCCCAGTCAGCTATCCGTTTGGGACTGGATAGAGATATGGGAAAACCAGTGGATGTTTTGGAAGTTGATGGTCATGCAACTTTGGAGCAGGTGAATAAAATCGAACAAATTATGTGTGCAGATATGCCCTATTTAAAGAATGTTTGCGATCGGGAAATTAACCCAGAATTGGGGAGAATTGCGGGTACAACTGGAGAAACTCTGCAAAGTTACCCCCTTGCTCTTACTCAATTAATTATTACTTACCATATGCTCAAAGCTACGCAAATTTATCAGTAGAATTTTACGTAATTTGAGGTGAGTTTAAAAGGTGCATTTTCATAGTTTTATTAAACGCAGATAAACGCAGATAAACGCAGATGAAGATGGATAAATTTTCCCTGAACTTAGTTCCGAAAACTGGTGTTGCTGGGTTGGAGTATGAAACCAGGAAGATATCAAATCTCAAATTGGTATGACTTATTGTCTTAGAATAGCCGACTTGCCTGAAAATGAACGCCCTCGTGAAAGATTAATGACTCATGGACCGAAAATTTTAGCGACAGCGGAATTAATCGCTATTCTGCTGGGTACTGGCCAGGGTCCTGGTAAACTCTCGGCGGTCGGTTTAGGGCAATATATATTACAGCACTTGGGTAAAGGTCAGTGTGATCCCTTAGCTGCTTTACGAGATGTCACTCCTGCTGAGTTGATGGAAATACCGGGTGTGGGACCGGCTAAAGCGACGACGATCTTAGCCGCAATTGAATTGGGTAAACGTGCTTTTTTATCCCGTCCCTCTGACGGGACAGTTATTGATAGTCCTATGGCTGCCGCTGCCGCGCTTAGTCAAGATTTGATGTGGCAAAACCAAGAGCGATTTGCAGTGCTGCTATTAGATGTCAAAAATAAGTTATTAGGAACAAAGGTAATTACTATTGGGACTGCGACGGAAACTTTAGCCTCTCCCCGTGATATTTTTCGAGAAGTGATTCGTCAAGGTGCTACACGGGTAATAATAGCCCATAACCACCCTTCTGGAAATCTAGAACCCAGTGAAGCAGATATAGAATTGACTCGTCAATTATTGGCTGGTGCGGAACTTCTAGCTATTCCTATTTTAGATCATTTGATTTTAGGTAATGGCAATCATCAAAGTTTACGAGAAATTACTACTTTGTGGGATAATTGTTCTCAGGTTGATTGATCATAGGATTCCTTGGTGTCTGAGATCATGAATTTGTCTCACGCAGAGGCGCAAAGATCGCAGAGGAAGAGAGAAAGGAGAATTTTTAAAGATGGATTTTATCACTATTTTAGGATTAGTCGCAGGTGTATTAACTACGGTCGCTTTTTTACCGCAAATGTTCCAAATTTGGCTGACAAAATCGGCGAAAGATGTTTCTTTTGTGATGTTAATTATTTTTATGAGTGGGTTGTGTTTGTGGTTAATTTATGGCATCATTATCGGGGCTTTACCAATTATTATGGCTAACGGGGTGACATTATTTTTTAATTTGATTATTCTATGGCTTAAAATTAAATATAGATAACTTTTAGATAACTTTACTAAAATACTGTGACATCATCTTTATTTGACTCGGAACGTCTTCTTTTTACGCCCGTAACCCCCAATAATGACTCTATTCCCGTGATTTTCGCTTTTCCTAATGAGTACACTGTGGGGATAACTAGTCTGGGTTATCAGGTGGTGTGGGCGACTTTGGCTATGCGTGATGATTTACAGGTAAGTCGTTTATTTACTGATATCCATGAACCACTTCCTAGATATCCAGAATTATTAGGTTTTTCTATGTCCTGGGAATTAGATTATGTGAATATTTTTCATCTTTTGGAATCTTTGGAAATCCCTATTCGGGCTAATTATCGTGATCAAAATCATCCGCTAATTTTTGGTGGTGGACCAGTTTTGACGGCTAACCCAGAACCCTATGCTGATTTTTTTGATATCATTTTATTGGGAGATGGTGAAAATCTGCTTGGTGATTTTATAGATACTTTTAAAAAAGTCAGAAATGCTGATAGGGAAACTCAATTAAAAACTTTATCTCAAGTCCCAGGAATTTATGTTCCTAGTTTATATGTAATAGAATATATTACACCAGATGGGGCAATAAAATCAATTAATCCTATTGATTCGGAAATTCCGCCAATTATTCAAAAGCAAACTTATCGAGGAAATACTCTTTCTGCTTCTACTGTGGTGACGGAAAAAGCCGCTTGGGAAAATATTTATATGGTGGAAGTGGTGCGAAGTTGTCCAGAAATGTGTCGCTTTTGTTTGGCTAGTTATTTAACTTTACCTTTTAGAACTGCGAGTTTAGAAACTTCTTTAATTCCGGGAATTGAACGGGGTTTAAAAGTTACTAACCGCTTGGGTTTATTGGGGGCTTCTGTCACCCAACATCCAGAATTTACGGAATTATTGGATTACATTAGTCAGCCTAAATATGATGATGTGCGGTTGAGTGTTGCTTCTGTGAGAACTAATACAGTTACAGTTAAATTGGCTGAAACTTTGGCGAAACGCGATACAAGATCATTGACAATTGCTGTGGAAAGTGGTTCAGAAAAAGTCCGTAAAATTGTTAATAAAAAACTGTATAATCAGGAAATTATGCAAGCGGCTATTAATGCAAAAGCTGGTGGTTTATCTAGTTTGAAACTCTATGGAATGGTGGGAATTCCAGGGGAAGCAGCCGAGGATATAGACGCAACTGTAAAAATGATGGAAGATGTTAAAAAAGCTGCGCCTGGATTGCGTTTAACACTAGGATGTAGTACATTTGTTCCCAAGTCTCATACTCCATTTCAATGGTTGGGAGTTAATAAACAATCGGAGAAGCGGTTGCAATTATTACAAAAGAAACTCAAGCCCCAAGGTATAGAATTTCGACCAGAAAGCTATAATTGGTCAATTATACAAGCTTTGTTGTCCAGAGGCGATCGCCGACTTTGCCAATTATTAGAATTAACCCGTGATTTTGGGGACTCTTTGGGTAGCTATAAACGCGCTTTTAAACAACTGAAAGGACAAATTCCCAATTTAGATTTTTACGTTTATAGTAATTGGTCAACTGAGCAAATTTTACCCTGGAATCACTTGCAAGGACCACTACCTCAGTCTACATTAATTAAGCATTTAATAGAAGCTACAAACTTAGAATTAAATCATGAGTAATGCAAACAGCTAAATTGTACAATCTTAATATTCCTAGATATTTATTGTACTTCGGGTAGGATAACTGCTAAAATTACGGGTTAAATGCAGTATAGGTGAAAACCAAGGTCGAGGTTTCTCGACCCTAATGGTTTTCTAATTTTATCACTGTATCTGACTCAAGTACATATATGTACTTGTGTGGTCAGGGAACAGGGAACAGGGAACACAGGAAGAAAGACAGAATTGATACTTACTGAGTCTTGTATGACTACGCCACGGAAGCTATCAAAAATCAAATAGGAGTCCTATATCAGTGTATTAAATTTATTTTCCTTCTATAGCAGCGACTATACCAAAGATGATAAATAGAAAACCGCCTAAGAAGGTAATTTGTCTTTCGGAAATTTTACCTGCTATTAATTTACCACCAATGACGGCGATCGCTGCACAAATTGCGTGTCCTAATATTGCGCCGGCTGTAACACCAATGGGGTTATTACTGGCTGCGAGGGCTATGGTGGCTATTTGTGTGCGATCGCCCCATTCTGCTATAAATGTTAGTACGAAGGATTTTAGTAAAATTGACCAGACACTTTTTTGCTGGGAATTATCTAAATCTGCCTTTTCTACCGCCTCTTGTGCCTCTTCTACGACTTCTTCAGTAGCAGATACAGGCATTTTATTAGCATCATAAATCAACTTCAAACCAAAGGCAATAAACAAAACTATTTCGGCATAATGAATGTAGATTTTTGGTAATAAAGACACTACCTGCCCAAATGCAACTGATAAGATAGTCATAGCCGCTAAAGCAGCTATCACACCAGAGAACACCAAGCGCCGTGGGTGGTGCATGGACAGAATCACGGCGATAAAAAAGGTTTTATCACCTAGTTCAGAAATGGTAATTAGTAATAAACCGGCGGTAAAGGCTGTTAACACTCTCTCAAACTCCTCAAGGATTTTTTACCTGTGTGGAGTATCAATGAGAGCCATAAAACCTCACTGAACTCCACACTTTTCAATGTGTAGTCAGTGAAGGTCTCGCTTTCAAATACTTTGTTTATTCGCTATCTAAACCAGGTTCATCACCAGTATGTTGATTTAGATATACTGAACAGAAAATCTTGATTTACTGTCAGCAGCTACTCCCCTTCCATTAGTTGTACATAATAATCTTGTTGAGATTAAAAGTCAAGGCTTTTGGAAAGGAAAAATATGGCAGCACGGCGACGGTGAAGCCAGAAACAGTTCTGTTAAAATAGATTGATACTAATTTGAGATTATGACCTATTTAGAAACCGCAGCCCAATTTTACAGCCAAGTTGCTCAAACACCAGAAGTGGGGCTATGCTGTGTCCAAAGTACACCTTTACAATTACCAGGGCTGAAAATTCCTCTGGCTATGCAGGAAATGAACTATGGTTGTGGAACTACAGTTCATCACAACGAACTTAATAATGAACCGACAGTTCTCTATGTTGGTGTTGGTGGTGGTTTAGAAGCGTTACAATTTGCTTATTTTTCTCCTCGTCCTGGTGCGATTATTGCTGTTGAACCTGTGGAGGCTATGCGAGAAGCTGCAATGCGTAATTTAGAAATTGCTGCAACAGAAAACCCCTGGTTTGATACTAGCTTTGTTGAAATTCGTCCTGGAGACGCTTTTAATTTACCTGGGGCTGATGCTTCGGTGGATATAGTAGCGCAAAATTGCCTTTTCAATATTTTTGAACCAACGGATTTAACTCGCGCTTTAAAGGAAGCATATCGAGTATTAAAACCCGGCGGTCGCTTACAAATGAGTGATCCAATTGCTACCAGTCCAATTCCTGATCATTTACAACAAAATGAACATTTACGCGCTTTATGTTTATCCGGCGCTCTTACATATCCAGAATATACTCAACTAATAATTAATGCTGGTTTTGGACAAGTGGAAATTCGCGCACGTCGTCCTTATCGTTTATTAGATAAACATAGTTATCAACTACAGGAAAATATCCTTTTAGAAAGTCTTGATTCTGTGGCTTTTAAGGTGGAAATCCCCTCAGACGGGGCTTGTATTTTTACTGGTAAAACAGCAATTTATGCGGGTAAGGAAGAATTTTTTGATGATCAATCTGGACATATTTTACAAAGGGGAATTCCTGTGGCTGTTTGTGATAAAACGGCGGAAAAGTTAGCAGTTATCAATGCTGAAGAAATCATTATTACTGATTCTACATGGTATTATGATGGTGGAGGATGTTGTTAATTCTATACAGTATTTTCCTCCGCTATTAAGTACAGTTTTCTATCCTCAAACCTGTAAGGGCGGGGTTTCCCCGTCCTCAATAGTATTTTATTAGAGCGAGACTACTATGATTCTTGAATTTCCTTTTGTAAAGCCTGAACTTGCTGAAGAGATAATTCCGTAACCTCAGCAATTTGTTGTAAATTCATGCCAGTTCGTAACAATTTTAAAGCAAACTTTCTGGTTGCTTCAGCTTCACCTTCTTGTTTACCTTTAGCTTCACCTTCAGCTTTACCTTCTTCTAAAGCTTCTTGATAAACTCTGGTTTGTTTCAACTCACTTAAACCTAACATAGCTTCAATCTCCTTTCTGCTTTTTTTGGGTAATTTGTAGACGATAATTGTCTCAATCAGATTAATTAAATCCCGTTTAATTTTGGTATCAGTTAGTTGTTGGTTTGCTTGGGCAATTAAACGTCTTGCTAATGCTGGTGCAGCCTTCTCTGTTTCTATTACTAGTTTAACAACTCCCACCCCTAAAGAACTCTCTCCCAACTCGTCTAAATAAATGCGTGTAACTCTTTCAAGCAGTAAGATTTCCCCAAATTGTACATTCTGTTCTCTTTCTATATTACGACTAGGATAGATGATTACAGCTTGCCAAGGATGAGGAGTTTTGTATTGTCGCAGGTAGAGAAAAAGCTCTGCAAAGAGACGATAATATAAATCATCATCGGGTTGAAATTGAACCTCAACAATGTAAAATGGCTTTTTGGCATCTTTGGTGGTTGGTAAAAATAAACCGTCTAAACGAAAAGCCAGTTGTTTAACTTCACGAGAGGTAAATTCATACGTACCTGCTTCTGTGGGAGACTGGTTAATTAATTCAAAAAAGATGCTAGGAAATGCTTGAAATAAGCTATAGAAAATTGTATCGGTTTTCACGGTAATTGAGTAATTCTTGTATCTAATCTAGCTGAGGTTTCGCGCAATCTCTCTTAGAGATCCCGAAGGGTAGAGGCAAAGGAGCAAAGACGCAAAGCAAGAAAACTCTCGTTTCCACGCAGAGCATGAGAAGGAGAGAATAGGAAAAACTAGAGAGAAAATGGGGTAAAATTCTCAGATTTCTCATCTTTGCTTTTATTTCTCAACTAAGTATGGTTTAATTTAGATGGAATAAATAATTAATTTTATTAAAATGGCTGTTTATGCCTAAACAAGATCCCGCAAAATTAAAAAAAGTATCCATTAGTCTTCCCTTTGGTATTGGTGCTGCGGAATGGGAAGCGGACACAACAGAACGGAAAGCCGCTTGGTCGTTGTATGTAGAACTGGTGACACGGGTTGCTGTGCAGTCTTTAGAAGTTGACCAGGGGTTAGTGCGGGAAGCGTTAAATTCTTTGTATAGTTTATTTGGAACTACCCGCGAAGTTCTCAAAGCGGCTGGACCTGATGTGGGTGCTTCTAAGAACTCAGTTGGGGGTATTGCTATTGCGGTGTTGAATAATGGGTTACGACCATTTTTAGCTAAATGGCATCCTATTTTACAAGCTTGGGAAGCAAGACGGCCTATGGGGGTAAGTGTGAAGGAACACGAGGTGAGTTGGTCTGAGGAAGGAAAGTTGCGAAGCGAGTTGGCTGCTTTGCGAGGTGATTTAGAAGAGTATGCGAAGGCTTTGGCGATTATTGCCGGTGTGGAGGAGTAAAATGTCTGATAACCGACTACAATTTGATGTTTTCCTTGCTCACAATAGTAAAGATAAACCCGAAGTTATAAAAATTGCCAACAAACTACGAGAACGTGGTTTAAATCCTTGGTTAGATAAGGAGCAAATTTTTGCTGGAGACAATATTCAAGAAGTTGTTTTTCAAGGAATTTCGCGGTCTAAAGTAGGTGCTTTTTTTATTAGCCAAAATAGATTGGGAGCTTTTCAGAGGAATTTAGAACTTGGTGCAATAATACAATTGTTTCTTGACAAAAAAGAAACCGGTTTTCGTGTAATTCCTATTTTACTTCCTGATATTAGCGATATTCCAGATGAATTATTTCATTTAAAACAGTGGGCTTGGATTAGGTTTACTAATTCAAATGTTGAACAAGATGAAGAAGCATTACAGGATTTAATCCGTGGTATCAGAGGACGGAATTTTCAATATCCCTCACTAAATAATACTGAACCAAAACCGGAAAAGTTTTTAGATATTCCTGTTACCAGTTTTAAATTTGAAACAGCTAAGTTAATTTTAAAATCTGGTGTTTTTGGTTTAGGAAAAAGTTCGGAAATTCAACGCATTACCAAAAACGCAAATTATTTTGGCGAAGATTTGGGAAATGGTGTAATTCTGGAAATGGTAGCTATTCCCGGTGGAACTTTCAAAATGGGTTCTCCAGAAAATGAGGAAGGTTATGATTCTTCTCAAAGTCCACAACATGAAGTTACTGTTCCCCCGTTTTTCATGGGTAAATATCCAGTTACTCAACAACAATGGCGAGTCGTGGCTGCCTTACCAAAGGTTAACATTGATTTAAAATCTGATCCATCTTATTTTAAAGGTGATAATCTGCCTGTTGAGTGTGTATCATGGAATGATGCTCAAGAATTTTGTGCCAGACTTTCCCGAATGGCAAATAAAACCTATCGTTTACCTACTGGAGCCGAATGGGAATATGCTTGTCGTGGAGGAACTACTACCCCGTTTTATTGTGGGGAAACAATTTCTACGGATTTAGCTAATTATAATGGTAACTACACTTACGGGCAGGGACAAAAAGGACAATATCGACAAAAAACCACAGAGGTAGGAATTTTTCCCGCCAACCCTTTTGGTTTATATGATATGTGTGGGAATGTGTGGGAATGGTGCGAAGATGATTGGCAGGAAAATTATATAAATGCGCCTAAAGATGGCAGTGCTTGGACAAGTCTAAGCGTTAATAAAAAGCTGCTGGGCGGCGGTTCTTGGTACTACGATCCTGGTTATTGCCGTTCGGCCTATCGTCTCTATAATGATGCGGGCTTCGACTACAGCTGCTACGGTTTTCGTGTTGTGTGTGGTGCTGCGTGGACTCATTAGCACTTTACACTCTTGCTCTTTTGCGCTCTGCGCTCTTATTCTTTTCACTCTCCTAGCGTAACGGAGTGGAGCGATCAAAAATATTTTTTTAGATTTTGGTAATAATTTATGAGTTGTTCATCCATAATATAGGAAACTTTCGATTTAGTCAAGTGGTATTGAGTTTAAATCACAAAAATGGTGTAAGCCTTACCAAGCTAGAAATATTTGACTATATTTTTAGTAAATATGTCCCAATTATCAATAGTCTGTCACTTCCCCTTGTCTCTGAGGTTGAATGACCTTTAAAATATCCTCTTATAGTCGTGCTAGAGATGCTTCTATGATTACACCTTTTTTTCAGCAGATAGATTCTCCTTTAACAAAAAAGGAAATTAATGTTTTACAAGTTAATTTGGGAAAACTTTGTAATTTAGCTTGTAACCATTGCCATGTAGAAGCTGGTCCGAAAAGAACTGAGGAATTAACACCGGAAGTTTGTCAACAGTTAATTACTTTAATTGGTAGGTTTCCGCAAATTAAAACGGTAGATTTAACTGGTGGCGCTCCAGAAATGAATTATGGTTTTAAGTTTTTGGTAGTAACTGCTAAAAATGCAGGTAAACAGGTCATTGTCAGATCAAATTTGACGATTTATTTTGTGGAGGGATTTGAGGATTTACCAGATTTTTTGGCTGAGAATCAAGTCAGAATTGTCGCTTCTCTTCCCTGTTATTTAGCAGATAATGTTGATAAGATGCGGGGAAATGGTGTTTTTGATCAATCTATTCAAGCTTTGCAATGGTTGAATAAATTAGGTTATGGTCAAAATCCAGATTTGATTTTAGATTTGGTGTATAATCCTCCATTACCAAATAGTGAAAATTTTTCTCTCACTCCTGAACAGGAAAATTTAGAAAAGGCTTATAAAACCTTTCTGTCTGAAAAATTTGATATTCGATTTAATCATCTTTTTACGATTACTAATATACCTGTGGGGAGAACAAAGTTTCATTTAGAAAGAAAACAGCTTTATTCTCGCTATTTGCATTTTTTGGAATCTCACTTTAATGCAAATACAATTGATGGTTTAATGTGTCGTGAACAACTTTCAGTTGATTATTTAGGGAATATTTATGATTGTGACTTTAATCAAATGATGAATTTACCTGCTCAAACTAGTAATGGTGAAAAGTTGACTGTGAGTAAATTATTAGAAATTGGTAGTTTAGATATAATTAATGAAGTCCAAACTGCTGAATATTGTTATGGTTGTACTGCGGGTTGTGGTTCTAGTTGTGGTGGTGCTATAGTATAAATTTTCAAAATACCGTTATTCAATTTAATGAAATGTTCGTATATGGCGAAATTATTGTATGAAGGTTATAGCGACAAAACTCCTACAAAATTTGTGCGCGAAAAATTTGGAGATATTACAGTTTACAACCAAAATGCTAAATCACTACTAACAAAAGCAACTGGTTTTATTGCTGCTTATGACTTTACTCTTAATCCTTATCGTGGTTGTCAATATGGCTGTAGTTACTGCTATGCTGCTGCATTTAGCCCTAATCATCAAATGCGTCAGGATTGGGGTAAATGGGTAATTTTTAAGGAAAATGCTGCGGAAGTTTTAGCAAGGGAATTAGAAGCTTGGTGTCGAAAAAATCCTAATCAACCTCCCAGAATTTATATGAGTAGTGTTACAGATCCTTATCAACCTTTGGAATCTAAACATCAATTAACTCGTAGTTTATTAGAAGTAATGCTTGATTATCGTCCACATTTAGTAATTCAAACTCGCAGTCCAATTATTACTAGAGACATTGATTATTTACAAAGGTTTCAAAGGTTGCGAATTAATATGAGCATTCCCACAGGTAGCGAAGTTGTCAGAAAAGATTTTGAACCCCGCTCTCCTAGTATTAAAGCTAGATTAAATGCTATTATGAAAATACGAGAAAGCATTGATAGTTTGAAAGGTTTTATTCCTAAAATTTCTATTACTATTACACCTCTACTTCCAACACTAGCCAAAGATGAAGATACGTTTATTCAAAAATTAGCTATTGCAGATAGAGTGGTAATTCAGGACTTTCATGCTAATAATAATCGTTCTTTAGTCGCGGGAACTCGTCAAGAAGCTGAAGAAATTAAACAAAAGTATGATTGGTGGTATAATTCTCAGCAGTTGAGTTATCAACGATTTAAAGAAAAGTTAATATCTCAACTTCCAGGTGTAGAAATAAAAGAAGGAAAGGATGGTTTTGGTTATGAGTAATTTTATTATTAATTGGTGGAGAAGTCAGCAGTTAAAATCAGCATTACGGCGTAGTGATCACCAAAGTGCTGTAAAAATTTTGCAAGAAATTCAAAAATCAGGAGCGAGTTTTTCATGGTTAGAGAAACTATTTAGAGATAAACTTCAACTTGAAAGGACTTCCCAGGAAAATAAACGGGAAATCACAAATTTAAAAAAACAAATAACGGAAGCAACAGAATCAAAATCTCATCTCTCATTAAAACCTGATAGAGAATTTATTAAGTATATATATCAAACTTTTGAATTAGTAGATCATGATGAATATAAACTACAAGTTACAGGAATTGACCAGAGTATATTTGATGATTTGGAAGTTGCACTATTCAAATATCTTCAAGAACAATTTAGTAAAATTACTAAACAAAAATCTGAACAAAAATTAATAATAGATTTAAAAGATGCTCTTGATGATATTAATGGTTTAAAAGCCGGAAAAGATCCAGAATATAGTCTTAATCTAACTCCTCATGTCTATTTCATGAAGTATTTTCTAGAAAATGTATATTGTCTCTATTTATTCTGGTTTTTAATTTACCAAAATGAGTTGCTACCAACTAAATTAAATATTCTTGATATTGCTGCTGGACCGGGAACAACAGCTTATGGTTTAGCTTTATTTCTCCAAAGTTGTAGCAGCTTTTTTAGCATTCCCCAAATGCACGTATCTTACTATTCCTTTGAAAAACAAGACACTTTTCAGTATCGTGGACTTCAATTTTGGCGTAAATATATTGAGTCGCAAATAAATCCTATAAATAATTATTTTCGTTTTGTTACTGCTGATATCTTTTCTTCGGAAGAAAAATATAGTAATATTCCGAAAAACTTTTTTAATTTTATTGTCATTTCTCATTGTTTTTTTGCAGATGATTCTAAAAGAATTAAGGCTAATAATATATATAAAGAAATATTTACTAATAGTTTAAGTAGTCAAGGTTATGTAATGCTTATTATCCAGGATAAAAAGTTATTTAAGGCTTATAATACTTATCGGACTGAAGATAAAGAACAGGAAAAAAATGTAGTATATAAGTTTGTAGAAGAACTGGGACTAAAGTTAGTTTGGTATAAATATCTAACCTCAACTGGTCTCAGAAAAAGTTCTACCATTGTTGACTTTGCGAAATTTGCTCGAGAAAACTTACCCAAACAAGTTTATATTAGTTCTATGCTTAAAAAGTATTTTGATCAAAATTATGAATCTAAATATACATTAGATGATTATGTAATCATAGCGAAAAACCGGGTATAGATTGCAATGTTTAGCAGTTTTTAAATAGGGTATGTTAAATATACCCACCAGTACAAACTCTTATGAAAATCAAAAATTTGAAAAATGGTATAATCTGACCTGGTAATTATCAGAAAAGTATATGGCTTATTGGTTATTTCAAGGAAACCCCAAGTATTATCGGGTTTTAGACGCTATCGAGCAGTTGGAAGAAATTCCTTGGTTGGTAACTCGTTATGCTAAAGATATCGCTGCTGGTGATGGTGTTATTATTTGGTTATCTGGTAGTCAAGGGGGAATTTATGCGACAGCAGAAGTGATAGAACCCGCTCAATTCTTGACGGAAATACCAGATAAGAAATATTGGGTAGACTCTACAAGGGCTTTGGGAAAACAACAAGCGATAATTAGATTTACAAATAAATTCGTAGAATCTCCTTTACTGAAAAATCAGTTACAAGAAGATTCTGTGCTTAAAAATTTATTGGTGCTTCGCGCTCCCAATTCGACTAATTTTAAGGTAAGTTCAGAAGAGTGGGAACAGGTACAAAAATTAATTCAGGAAAAGTAGGAAATATTAAAAATAATTTTGTTCCTCAAAGTGTTATGAAAGAGTTTTTGTCTGGTTGATATTCTATGATCATGGAGAGTTGAACTTCTCTAAAATTGACTAAAATTCAACTCTATTTAACTAAACTGTTCAATAATTCCCCCACCTAATACCTTGTCTCCGTCGTACCAAACCGCAGCTTGTCCGGGTGTAATGCTGAACTGTGGTTCATCAAATACCAAACGCACGCGAGAATCTTCTAAAGGAATTACTGTCACAGCTACGGGTTGAGAACGATAACGAATTTGTACTTCTGCTCGTACGGGTGTTACAGGTTCAGCAATAGAAACCCAATTTACTCTATTTATTGTACATTCTGACTGAGTTCCTTTGGTGCGATCGCCTACAACTACCCTGTTATTAACAGCATCTAAAGAAATCACATACAAGGGTTCGGCCGCAGCAATACCTAAGCCTTTTCGCTGACCAATTGTGTAATGATGAATACCATCATGTTGGCCTAAAATTTTGCCAGTAGTATCAACAATATCACCGGATTTGGGAGCTAAATATTTATCTAAAAATGCCCGCATAGAACCGTTACTTTCTACTAAGCATAGATCTTGACTTTCCGGTTTATCAGCGGTTTTTAAATTGTATTCTGTAGCAATTCTCCGGGTATCGCTTTTATTCAATTCACCCAGGGGAAAAATTACAGCCCCTAATAAATCTTGGGATAAATCATAGAGAAAATAAGACTGATCTTTATTGCGGTCAACGGCTCGTAACAATTGGTAACGATTAGTAGCGTCATCGTAACGAATTTTGGCATAATGACCTGTAGCGATGCGATCGCATTCTAATTTTTCCCTTGCATATTCCACCATTGGACCAAATTTCACTGTTTTGTTACATTGAGAACAAGGTAATGGCGTAATTCCCGCACTATAACCTGTCACCAAAAAATCAACAATTGACCTTTGAAAGACATCCCGAATATCAACAATTTCATGGGGAATACCCAATTGTTGGCAAATATCAGCCGCGTCGATCATTCCTTCAGAGCAACATTGCCCCTTGCCTTTCATTAGCCAAAGGGTTAAACCAATTACATCATAGCCCTGATTATGTAGCATAGCGGCGGCTACGGAACTATCAACGCCACCAGAAAGACCAACGACAACTTTTTTCATAATTCACACTTTTCAAAGTGCTTGCGGCTTATTTTCGTAAGAAAGGGGTTTTTTATTTGCTCACAAAGTGCGAGGTTTTCCGATTGTAGCATATAGGAGAAATTTTCCTGTTAAAGTAATCCATATATCGAATAGTTCATAGAAAATTTCTGTAAAAGCTGGTAACAAATATGTCTAATCTACAAGTCAGTTACTTTACTCCTTTATCTATGTTATCTTTGCTTGCGGGTGGGTATTGGGCGTTAATATCCGATTGTACTCCAGTTCAGGCTCAAATCCCCAAGAATAGTCAATTTTTAGCACAGAGGACGCAGCAAGTACAACCGGGGGAATTGAACCAGTATAACCGAAATTTTGAACGATATTTTGTTTATGTTGATAGCAGTGATTTTCAAGTATTGCAACGAGTTAAGCAAGTTGAAAGCAATGCCTATATCCGCAATTATAATGGACGTAATGTGATTCAATCTGGTGTTTTTCACAAACAATCTAATGCCGAGATTAGGGTGAGAGAATTGGAATTAAATGGTGTTTTTGGTGCTAGAATTGTTAATGCTGCAAATCTAGAAGTAATACCCAATAATCCTGATAAACAAAAAGAAAGAAAATACTACTATATCGTGATTCCTAGTCATCATAATAATTTAAGTTCTTTTGGTAGAGAAATTCGACAGAAAATAAGTGCAAATATTAGTGTAATTATGAGAACACAACCACGGGGAGCGCATATAGCTATAGGACCTTTTAGTGACAAATCTGAAGCAGAAATATGGAATAGCTATTTTCAAAATTCAGGTTACGGTAATGCTAGAGTTTATTATGGAAAATAGGGTAATTGGTAATTGGTAATTGGTAATAGGTAATTGGTAATTGACAACGAACAACTGACAACTGACAAATGACAAATGACAAAAGAACAATTTGTAGTTACCGCAGCGCAAATGCGAGATATTGAAACCAGAATATTTACCGCAGGAATGCCTGTAGCTGCTTTAATGGAAAAGGTAGGAGGATTAATTTTCCAACGCTTACAAACTATTATTTCTCCAGATAAATCTGTGGGCATTTTAGCAGGTCCAGGTCATAATGGAGGAGATGCTTTAGTAGTAGCGCGTGAATTGTATTTTCACGGTTATAAAATTTGGATTTATCAACCTTTTTCTAAATTGAAAGAATTAACTTCACAACATTTTCAATATATTCAAAGTTTGAAAATTCCCTGTTATCAAGAAATTAACGAATTACCAAATTGTGATTTCTTAATTGATGGTTTATTTGGTTTTGGTTTAGAAAGACAAATTACCAACTCTATAGCTGCTGCAATTAATCATTTTAATCAAACAAATCAACCTATTATTAGTATTGATATACCTTCCGGTTTACACACAGACACAGGGGAAGTTTTAGGAACAGCTATTCAAGCAAGTTATACATTTTGTTTGGGTTTATGGAAACAAGGTTTATTACAAGAACAAGCATTACCTTATGTTGGTAAAACTGAATTAATTGATTTTCATATTCCTTTAACAGATATTCATGCTATTTTAGATAAAGATAATGTTCCCCAAATCAAACGCATTACTAAAACAACAGCATTATCTACCCTACCCTTACCCCGTCCCCTGATTACTCACAAATATAAACAAGGAAATTTACTATTAATTTGTGGTTCTCGACGTTACGCAGGTGGAGCAATTTTAACAGGTTTGGGTGCGCGAGCTTCTGGTGTAGGAATGTTATCAATTGCTGTACCAGAATCTCTAAAAATGTTGTTAGTTTCCCATTTACCAGAAGCGTTAATTATCGGTTGTCCTGAAACAGAAAAAGGAGCAATTGCTAATTTACCATTAGTAGGGTGTGTTAGCGATAGCGCAACGCACCTGATAGACTTAAATTCATTTACTACAATTGCTTGCGGACCGGGTTTAACTAAAGATAATATTTCTATTATTCCCGAAATAATTGAATGTGAATGTCCTCTAATTCTCGATGCTGATGCTTTAAATATCCTAGCACAATTAGGAACTATTCCCACATTAAAATCACGAAAATCAACCACTGTAATTACACCCCACACGGGAGAATTTAAGCGTTTATTTCCCCATATTGATTACACCAATAGAGTCAAAGCAGTACAAACAGCAGCCCACGAAAGTGGGGCGATAGTCCTGCTCAAAGGGGCAAGAACGGCTATATCTAATCCTCAAGGTGGTGTTTGGATAAATCCCGAAAGTACCCCGGCCTTAGCCCGTGGAGGCAGCGGTGATGTATTAACTGGTTTGTTAGGTGGACTATTAGCACAAATTCCTCCCCAAGAACTTACCATAGAGGATTTAGTCGCAAGTGCGACTTGGTGGCATTCTCAAGCCGGAATTTTAGCAGCACAAGCAAGAACAGAATTAGGAGTTGATGCTTTTACACTGACACAGTATTTAATCTCAGTTTTGCAGCGATGATAATTAGGAAAGAGGCAATAGGTAATAGGTAATAATTAATTTTTACCAATTACCAATTACCAATTACCAATTAATTACTTAATTGTTACCTTACCACCAGCTTCTTCAATCCGCTTCTTGGCATCCTCAGCAGCGTCCTTAGCTACACCTTCCTTAACAGCTTTAGGAGCAGCTTCTACCAAATCCTTAGCCTCTTTCAGTCCTAAACCTGTAATTTCACGGACAATCTTCAAGACAGCAATTTTCTTGTCAGCAGGTACAGAATCCAAAATTACATCAAACTCGGTCTTTTCTACTACTTCTTCAGCCGGAGCAGCAGCACCAGGGGCCATCATCACCATACCACCAGTAGCAGCAGCGCTAACACCAAAGGCTTCTTCGATTTGCTTGACTAATTCAGAAGCTTCTAATAAAGTGAGGGCTTTCAATTGTTCTAAAATTTGTTCGGTTGCAGCAGACATGGATATAACTCCTAAATAATTTTTGATTTGTTTTGATTTGTCAGTTGTCATTTGTTAGTGGTTAAGCACACCACCATTAATTAGTGCGTTATGTATTTGCTAATACACACTAAGAAGCACTTTCGGAACTATCACCATTTTCTTTTTCAGCGATAGCTTGCAAAGCGCGAGCCAAGGAACTGGGAACTTCGTTGATACCAACAGCCAGCTTGGTAGCCACAGCGTTGATAGCACCGGCGATTTGACCCATGAGTTGTTCTTTAGATGGTAAGTCTCCTAGAGCCTTAACATCAGCTTCACTCAGGACACGACCTTCCATGACACCACCGCGAATTTCTGTTTTCTTGGTGGCTTTTTGGAATGCTTGATAAGCTTTAATCGCGGATAAATCTTCTTTAACTAGCAGAAATGCAGAAGAGCCTTTCAGCAATTCTGACATTGGCTCCCATTCTTTCTGATCCTTAATGGCAATGCCCATAAAGGTGTTTTTTGTCACCTTACATATAGCACCACTAGGACGGAGTTGCTGACGCAAATTGGTGATTTCGGCAACTGTTAGCCCCTGATAATCAATTACCAGTGCTAAAGTTGACTTACTCAAGGTTTCCTTGAGATCAGCTACTATCTCTTTTTTGTTTTCTAACGTTCTTCCCATACTTATCTCACTTCCAATGTCAGTTGTCATTGGTCAGTTGTTAGTTGTCAGTTGTCAGTTGTCAGTTGTCAGTTGTTAGTTTTTACTCTATTTCCTGTCACCTGTCACTTATCACCCATTACCTTTTTGCTGACCTGCCGAAAACAGTTAACCCTAGCTAACTTAGCCAGGGTTTCAAAGTGGTATTTTTAATACTGTTGTTGTCACAGTTTGACTGTTTAAACTTCAGATAGTTAAAATTACAACCTCGGCAGGATATTAAGCTATTAGCACCTGCTGTCTCCGGCTTTATCTATTTAATTTTGGTCATTAGTGATTAGTCATTGGTCATTAGTCATTGCTGATTATACTCATCTATCACCAATTACCAATTACCCATTACCAATTACCTATTACCAAATTATGCAGCTTCAGTGAGTTTTAATTCCCGTAGGGCGTTGATATCAATGGCAATTGATGGACCCATAGTCGAGGATACATACAATGACCGCCAATAACGACCTTTAGCACCAGAAGGACGGTTACGGTCAATGGACTCTTGTAATGCCTTCAGGTTGATTAATAAATCTTCAGGTGAAAAACCAGCCTTACCAAACATAACATGAACAATCCCAGTCCGATCAGCCCGATATTCTAATTTACCAGCTTTAAATTCGGCGATCGCACTACCGATATCAAAGGTTACTGTACCACCCTTGGGTGACGGCATCAAACCACGGGGACCTAGCAATTTACCCAGCTTTGCTACCTGTGGCATTACATCTGGTGTCGCAATCAGCTTATCAAAGTCCATGAAGCCTTTTTGAATCTGCTCAATCAGTTCTTCTGAACCAGCTATATCAGCACCAGCGTTAGTCGCTTCTGTGACTTTTTCCCCTCTAGCGATCACTGCTACCCGGATTATTTGCCCCGTTCCTTTAGGTAATGCTACTGTTGTCCGTAACTGCTGGTCTGTATACTTGGGATCAATTCCTAAACGGATATGAGCTTCAGCAGCTTCGGCAAATTTAGCGGTTGCTGTTTCTTTTAACAGAGCTAATCCTTCTAAGGGCGTATAATCCCTATCTTCTACTTTTTCTAGTAACGCCCGCAAGCGGCGTGACACTTTTTTTACCATTTTTTTCTCCTGGGGTCATCTCGAAGTTGTGCTTCTCCCCCGATATGATTTTAGATTTTGGATTTTGGATTTTCGATTTGGCTATTAGTTATTCACTCAAAAGCACAAACTCAAAATTTATCACTTAATTAATCTGTGATAGTTACGCCCATGTTTTTCGCAGTTCCCGCCACAATTTTCATGGCTGCGTCAATATCGTTAGCGTTGAGGTCGGGAAGTTTGGTTTGAGCAATTTCCCGTAACTGATTTCTACTAATGCTACCAACTTTCTTTTTGTTGGGTTGCTCTGAGCCTCTTTCAATTTTCGCCGCTTTCCGAATCAATACTGATGCTGGAGGGGTTTTGAGTACAAATGTAAAACTTCTGTCTTCATAAACAGAAATTTCTACTGGTATCACCATTCCCGCTTGGTCTGCTGTTTTAGCGTTGTACTCTTTGCAGAACATCATGATATTAACACCATGTTGACCCAGTGCAGGACCAACTGGCGGTGCTGGGTTGGCTTTCCCAGCATTCAGGGCCAATTTAATGACCGCTACTAATTTCTTCGCCATTTGTATTTAGCTCTGTTTTTTAACCTGATTAAATTCTAATTCTACTGGTGTATCTCGTCCAAAGATTGAGAGTAGAGCTTTTAGTTTACTCCGTTCTGGGGAAACTTCAATTACCTCGCCTTCAAAATCCTTAAATGGACCAGAAAGTACCACTATCTTATCACCTGTAGCCATATCAATTTTGACTACTGGTTCTTGTTCCGTGGCTTGTTTGAATATGCGTTCAACTTCCGCAGGATTTAAGGGAACTGGCTTCACGTGGCCACGACCTCTACCGCTACCACGCTTTTGCTCCGCGCCCACAAAGTTAATGACGTGGGTGGTATTTCTTACCACTTGCCATGTATCATCACTCATTACCATGCGTACTAACACATATCCAGGAAAAACCTTTTCTTCTGAGGGCTGACGTTTACCATCTTTACGGATTTTCACCGTTGGTGTGTGGGGAATTTCCACTTGGATGATTTTATCAGCGACATCAAAAGTTTGGATACGTTGCTCTAAGTTTGTCTTGACTCGTTTCTCGCAGCCGGAAGCTACTTGCACTGCATACCAGCGTAACTCTTTAGACGCTGTTCCCAGGGCTTCCTCCGACTGCAATTCTAAATTACGTGGTTCGTCTGTTGCAGAAGTCATCAGAACACCTGTTTTGCTGCCCAACTGAACAATCCATCGACCAAGTATATCAAGGAGGCGGAGAGTGTAACCATTAATAGCACAGCTGCTGATTCACTCACCAACTGTTTCCGACTGGGCCAAACTACTTTTTCAAGTTCTTCCTTTGTTCCTTGGAAAAAATTGTTTAAGCTAAACCCATTTTCGGTTGCTGGTATTTCTGCTTCGTTTTTTTTGGCCACAGTCGTTATACCCTCGTTTCTTGAATAGCTTCACCTTGTGATTTTTTCAAGGTTTACAGTTTCGACCTTTTAGGAAAGCTATGTTTTCAAAAAATTATACCCGAAATAATTGACGTTTTCTGCTGTTTTGGCAGTGACGTTATTGCTTCGGGCAATATTTTTCTTTTTGAGCGCGCCCTGGAGGACTTGAACCCCCGACATCAGGTTTTGGAGACCTGCGTTCTACCAACTGAACTAAGAGCGCACAAGCTTTTCTCTTTTTGGTCATTGTGATCAACTTTTTTTAGTCTAACACAATTCGACTCTAATTGTCATCTAAATTGTTACTTATTTTTTTATTTTTGGCAAGTTAGCGGCGAATGCCGCTCACAGCTTGGGTTTTGTCTGTTAATTCCCCCTATGGAATTAGAGGGCGCGGTCGAATCTTTGTTTAATGCGGGTTGCTTTACCGACCAAGGCGCGTAAATAGTAAAGTTTAGCACGTCTAACTTTACCACGACGTAATACCTTAATGGTCTCAATCCGGGGAGAATGGAGTAAAAATACCCGTTCTACACCCACACCTTGGAAAACCTTACGAACTGTAATGGTTTCGTTAATACCACCATTCCGCATGGCTATAACTACACCTTCGTAGGGTTGGACGCGGTATTTAGTACCTTCTTTGATTTTGACTCCGACTTTTACTGTGTCACCGACATAGATATCAGGTAAATCAGATTTCAATTGTTCCGCTTCAATTGAGCGAATAATCTCTTGGGCGTTCATTACTTTTCTGTTTTCTGAAAAAACTCACAATCACTAATTATAAATCTATAATCGCCCCATAGTCCAGCTATTTATTGAAAGACTCACGGAGTTAGGAGTTAGAAGGAAAGAAGGAAGAATAAAATTAACTAATGACCACTGACCACTGACAACTATCACCTATCAACTGTCACCTATCCACTATCCACTAACAACTATTAACTATCAACTATCACCTGTCAAACATCACCTGTTAACTATCCGCTAATAACTATCACCTGTCACCTGTCACCTGTCACCTATCACCTATCACCTATTACCTATCACCTATCACCTATTACCTGTCAACTAACCAATTTCTGTTGTAAAATAGACAGTATCAGGATTCAGGGGGAACCAGGTAACTGGTCTTAAACGCCTATAGAGACTATTTTTGGTAATATTCAAGGTTTAAAGTCCAGCCAGCTAAAACAACTCCAGCGGCTGTACCATCAGCGGATATCAGGGGATTGTATTACTACATCTGAGTTTGCACAACGTCTTGCAGCAGTTAGTACGGAAATTAATCAACCTGTTTGTACTTATATCAACCGTCGTGGACAAGTGATTCGGGTTGGTGTGGGTACTCCGCGTCAAACTCAAATCCCACCCATGGAAATACCTCGCTACGGTGCTGAACGTCTGAGCGGAATTCGCTGTTTATCTACTAATCTCAAGTCAGAACCACCAAATGAGTCAGCATTGACGGCTATGGCTTTACAAAGATTGGATGCTTTGGTAGTTTTAAATATTACTGGGGGCGGATTTACTAAGCGTGGTGGTGGTGCAACTGGATACGTGAAAGAAGCTTATTTAGCCCACCTTGTGGCTAATAATAGACAGTTAGTGACTACTAAATCTTCTGATATTAGTATGGCTGATCCTGGTATATATTCCCACATATCACCGCCTCTAAGTTTAGATGCTTTGGCTGACCAGGATTTTCTCGAATTGGTAGAAAATCTAGAAGCGGAATTTAGTCGGGAATACGTAGCTCAGGAAGTGGACGGTGATCATGATCGGGTGGTCATTGTAGGAGTATTAACGGATAATACTAGCCCGCAACAATTCGAGGATATTATAGCAGAATTGGCACGGTTGGTAGATACGGCGGGGGGTGATGTATTACAGACTTTACAACAAAAGCGATCGCGTATTCATCCCCAAACAGTTATCGGTGAAGGTAAGGTCCAAGAAGTTGCTCTCACGGTGCAAACTCTCGGCGCTAATTTGGTAGTATTTGACCGTGATCTTTCACCTTCCCAAGTCCGCAATTTAGAGTCCCAAATTGGGGTCAGAGTAGTTGACCGTACGGAATTAATTTTAGATATTTTTGCCCAACGCGCTCAATCTGGTGCTGGTAAATTACAGGTAGAATTAGCACAGTTAGAGTATATGTTACCACGACTCACTGGCAGGGGTCAAGCCATGTCCAGATTGGGAGGTGGTATTGGAACTAGAGGACCTGGTGAAACCAAGCTAGAAACGGAACGTCGGGCTATTCAAAAACGCATTTCTCGACTACAACAGGAAGTTAATCAATTACAGGCACATCGTTGTAGATTACGTCAACGGCGACAACACCGAGAAGTTCCCTCTGTGGCTTTAGTTGGTTATACCAATGCTGGTAAATCTACTTTACTTAATGCTCTCACTAATTCAGAAGTATACACGGCTGACCAATTATTTGCTACCCTTGACCCCACCACACGGCGGTTAATGCTTCCCCACGCGGAAACCGGCGCACCCCAGGAAACTTTAATGACGGATACTGTAGGGTTTATTCATGAATTACCTGCGTCTTTAATGGATGCCTTTCGCGCTACTTTGGAGGAAGTGACAGAAGCGGATGCTTTACTGCATTTAGTAGATTTATCTCATCCTGCTTGGTTAAGTCATATTCGCTCAGTTCGGGACATACTCGCGCAAATGCCCATTACACCTGGTCCAGCGTTAGTGGCTTTTAATAAAATTGATCAAGTTAGTAGTGAAACCCTGGCTTTAGCGAGGGAAGAGTTTCCCCTAGCGGTTTTCATTTCTGCTAGTCAGCGTTTAGGTCTAGAAACATTGCGTCAACGGTTATCACTGCTTATTCAGTACGCTGTTGACGGTGGTTGATAATTTTTAGATCCCCGACTTCTTAAACAAGTCTGGGATCTAAGCTTAATGAATAATCAAACTATCTTTAGTCAGTTCTAAAAAATCATAATTCATAAATAACTCAACCATTTGGGAAATATTTTGGATAAAAATTTGCTCAATTTGTTTATTACTAATATTACCTGTTGTTATTAATAGTAGTTTGTAAGGCTCTTTTTAGATTAAAAAAGAATCTAAAAAATCTTTATCTTTAATAATAACAATTCTCTGTTCTATGATTGATAATTTGTTAATTTCTGAATCTGGAGTGGCATTTTGTAAAGGTAGATTTTTGGTGTGTACAACATCATAACCTAATTTTTCCAATAAATTTGCAATACGTTCTGGTAATTGAGCATCAATTAAGAATTTCATGAAACTAATTGTCGAATACTTTTAACTTGAGTGAGTTGAGTAGCAAAGGTGAGAACTGCTAAAATATCTTCGTATTCTAAATCATCATAATCTTCTAAAATATCATCAATACTCATTCCTGAACTCAAAAGTTCTAAGATCATTTCTACAGGATAGCGTAATCCACGAATACAGGGTTTACCATGACAAATATCATGGTTAATTGTTATTCTCTCTAATACTAAGTTATTCATGATTTTAAATATTATGATTAGACTAAATTAATTATAATATAAATATATCTCTGACTCATAAAGATGATTTAACTATCTCGCAATTATAGTGCGTTACGCTGTCGCTAACACACCCTACATTAGTATTTTAATAATT
>NZ_KE384659.1:38081-40056 GCF_000426905.1 Dolichospermum circinale AWQC131C | reverse complement strand
TTTCTCCGTGACCTCTGTGCCTGGAGTGGTTCGTTATTCCATGAATCTTGCGTAAGTCCTAAATTCTCTTCTTATTGCCAAAGGATTTTACCACCACACTTTTCACAAAAGTTAGTACCCTGGCGATTTTGATGAAGACAGGTAGGATTAAGACATTGACTCATGGTAGCTGCTGGGTATTTCTAGGGATGATTATACTATACCAGGAAACAAGATAGGCGGGGAAACCCCGCTGCTACTATTTCTGCTTCATCAAAGAGAGTTCAATACAATCTTCTCTGGGCTGTGTCATGCTAATTTCTACATTAGGTCCAAAATATTTGGTCATTTTTTCTTGCTTTTGTTGCCAAGCATCAAAGCTAATTAATGGCGAATCAAATTCTAAAATGAGGGTATAAGCCCCATTGATTTCGGTTTCTCGTAAACCTGTCACTATTGGTCTGGAATCGTCCGTGGGACTTAAACCTAGATAAGCCAGGGCTTCGTCTAAATGGGCTTTTTGTCCATAGCAGTAGCGTGTGATGTCTTTACGGATTTTAGTTTGTGTGACAGTTGCTTGTTGTTTTCTGAGTGCTAAAATTGATGGTGTGGTGGCTTGGCTGAAAGGTATGGGTTTAAGTTCATTAGCTTTGAGAGCTAAACCTCCCAATAGCAGCGGAAAACCATAGAAAAACCCCACTAAATTGAGGGTAGCGTTATCTGCAAAATAGGCAACAAAACCTGTAATAGTGAGTATACTACCGATTGTTAAACCAAGTGTTCCCAAAGAAATTCCGCCGAGCATAATTTGAGATTAGTATAATTTATGTTTATTCTTAGTTCTATTATCATCCCTGATTAGGGGCAAATTGACACAGAAATTAATATTCTTGTTTTTTGCGTTAACTTTAGATTTGAAGTGTTTAAGGACTGGAAGCAAAAAATGGATATTCAGACAATTAAAGACCGAATTAGTGCGGTTCAAGCTAAACGTGAACGGTTGCTGAGTTTACTCGAACAACCCAATTTAGGAACGTTAAGGGTTGATGTTAATCAAGCATTGGAAGAACTAGATGATCTACTGGATGAATTTAAACGCACTGTTCCTAATGAGTGAAATAATTAAGCAGGTTTAATAATAAAAATTAGTGTCCGGTATGTGTTATGAACAATATACCGGACGCAATTTAATTTTGATAAGAATTGATAATTTACAGCGAATTTAATTGGAGTGTATTAGACCTTTAGCGGGCAATATTTCCGCACCACATCTTATAATCTCGAAAAATGCTGTCTAATTTAGATGAGACGGGCTTAAATTTTGCTTCTGAATAGGAAAAATACTTAGCTGTCCTAACTGTCTGACTAAGGTAATGAGTTCTTTTGTACGAATATCTTTTTTGCAAATTTTATCAAATTTATGCTGAGTTTGGTTTTGCTGAAAAGATGTTTCATCTACAGATGAATAAGCTAAAATCTGAGTATTTGGAGATATATCTTTAATGTAATGAGATGCTACCCAACCATCCATAATTGGCATTTGTAAATCGAGAATAACAACATGAGGTTGATATAATTTAACCATTTCTATAGCTTCTTGACCATGAGCAGCTAAACCAACAACATGAATATTTTCTTGAGTGGAAAACACTAATTGTAAGCTTAAACGAGTGAGTTCATGATCATCAACTACGAGAAGATCCAAGTTAGAAAACTCAGGGGACAACATTAACATTCCAAAAAAAGAATAAATGTAAATTAATACCAATTTGAGAAATGATTGTCGCAGGTAAAAAGTTGTCAACTTTGTGCTGATTTAATAATTTATTGACAATTTAAAATCCCAAATGGTATGAATTTTTATAGTCTATGATTATTAGTAAAATAATTCACTCTATCTTATGGATGAATTTTAGTGATGAAAAAAATATTTTTATGCAAAAAAAAGATTTAGTCATGTCTTTTTTGCATGATGATTTTAGGAAAAATTAAAAAT
>NZ_KE384659.1:0-38038 GCF_000426905.1 Dolichospermum circinale AWQC131C | reverse complement strand
CCACAGAGGCACAGAGGTCACGGAGAAATGAGGATTTGAGAGATATTTTGCGTAAGTCCTGATTAATTCAAAATTAAATTATTTGTTATTACGGATAGTTTGTAAAGCATAAATTGATATAGGAATAATACAGCATTTCCCGGTGTTATCAGGTACATATTTAGCGGGCAAGATGCCCGCACTACAAGAGTTTCATGATTCAACTTTGTACTTCATCATATCGGAAACCGCTGTATTTGATTTTTGATAGCTTGCGTGGCCTAGACAAGACTCAATAGGTATCAATTCTGTCTTTCTTCCTGTGTTCCCTGTAACCTCTTCTCTGTTCCCTGTAACCTGTAACCTGTACCCTCTTCTCTGTTCCCTGTTCCCTGTTCCCTGTTCCCTGTTCCCTGTTCCCTGTTCCCTGCTCTCACAGACAACTTTTTCAGTAAGCCCTAATTAGTACCAGTAGAACGTAATGCCATAGACATAATAGTTTTTTGGGAATTGGTTTCTGGACAGTTATCACCAGGGCATCTTTGGATATAATTACCATCAGGTTGTAGTTCCCAAGCATGGCGATTATCTGCTAACATAATTCCTAATATTTCTTGTAGATCTTTAGCAATATCTTGGTCTTTTATTGGTGTAATTACTTCCACGCGACGATCTAAGTTACGACGCATCCAATCAGCGCTACCAATATATATTTCTTCTTGACTATTATTGTGGAAGTAATATATGCGAGAGTGTTCTAAAAAGCGGCCAATAATGCTGATTACACGAATGTTTTCGCTCAGGTTTGGTATTCCGGGACGTAAACAACAAATACCGCGAATAATTAGGTCAATTTGTACGCCAATACGAGAGGCTTCGTATAATGTAGAAATGATTTGTGGGTCAACTAGAGCATTCATTTTCGCAACAATTCGGCCGGAAAATCCATTTTGGACATTGGCAATTTCGCGGTGAATTAATTCCAGAAAGCGATCGCGCATATTCACAGGTGCTACCATAATTTCTCGATAGGATTTTTGACGAGAATAGCCTGTTAAGAAATTAAATACATCTGTTAAATCTGCACCCAATTCTTCCCGACAACTAAATAAGCCTAAATCTGTATAGAGTCGTGCTGTTTTCTGATTATAATTGCCTGTACCAATATGTACATAACGACGCATTTTATCTTTTTCCCGTCGCACTACTAGAACTATTTTGCTATGGGTTTTTAAGCCTACTAAACCATAAACAACATGAACACCCACTCTTTCTAAACGTCTTGCCCAATAAATGTTATTCTCTTCATCAAATCGTGCTTTTAATTCTACTAATACGGAAACTTGTTTGCCATTTTCTGCCGCAGTAATTAAAGCATTGACTATCGGTGAATCCCCGGATGTTCGGTAAAGGGTCATTTTGATGGCTAGAACGTGGGGATCATGGGCAGCATTAGTAATAAAGCGCACAACTGTACCGGAGAAGGATTGATAAGGATGATGCACTAGTAAATCTTTTTCTCGAATTACGGAGAAAAAGTCTTTTCCTTCTTCTGGTTCGTTGATATCAGTATCAATACTGGGTTCTCTAAGTCTTTGTAACCGAAAAGGAACAACAGATTGACGCGGTGGATCTTTGAGTTCTGGTAGGGGTAATGTGAGAAAATACATTAGATCCCGCAGTGCTAAAAGACCATCAACTTCATAAACATCGCTTTCAGTTAATCCTAAATCCTGTAAGAGACGAGAACGTACTAAGGTGGGGGTTTGGGAGCGAATTTCTAACCTGACAGTATTTCCTCCCATGCGGCGCTTGCGGAGTTCTTGTTCAATAGCTAGGAGGAGATCATCTGCTTCGTCTTCTTCCAATTCTAAGTCAGCATCGCGGGTAATACGGAAAGGGTGATATTCTTGAATAATCATTCCTGGAAAAAGGGATTCTAAATTATGGGCGATCGCCTGTTCTAAAGGAACTCCTGTCCAGTGTATAGTGTTATAATCTTCCTGGGTTGCTAATTCTGGCGGTATGGGCAAAAATCTGGGTAAGACTTTGGGAACTTTGACTCTAGCAAAAAACTCCTCTTCTGTTTCCGGATTTTTGACCACCACTGCTAAATTTAAACTGAGATTAGAAATGTGGGGAAAGGGATGACTAGGATCAACAGCTAGAGGAGTAAGAACGGGAAAAACCTGTTCCTGAAAATAATTGTCTAAGTGATTTCGCTGTTTTTGATTCAATTCTATGTAATCTAAAATGTAAATTCCCTTTTGGGTTAAAAGTGGCCGCAGAACTTCCTCAAATTCCGCGTTGTGTTTTTTCAGTTGGGGTTTGAGATGTGAACGAATATCATCTAGTTGTTTTTGTGGTGTCCGTCCATCAGGTGTTAATAAATTGACAGTGGCTTCTACCTGTTGCTTTAACCCTGCTACTCGCACCATGAAGAACTCATCTAAGTTAGAACTAAAAATAGCGAGAAATTTCAGCCTTTCTAATAGGGGAGTTCTAGGATCACAAGCTTCATGTAACACTCGGTGATTAAATTCTAGCCAACTTAACTCCCGGTTAATGTAGTATTGTGGATCATTTAGATTAATAGAGGTATTATTTTTTTTTGATTTCGCCATGATCATTTAGATAAAGTAGATATTGTTTATGAAGTATGAATATAAATATCTTAATTGTTACTGCATAGATTTTTACAGTTCCTGATATAAAAACTTGAGCAAATTCTTAATTGAGTATTTCTATGTATAAAAATGTATTTTATATATAAATAAATATTCCCCTAAAATAATATAGCGGTATGCACTTGAATGAGATAGAGAATTTAACCAAAAACCATACACAGAAGGACTTTGACCTCTGTTTCCTGTTTCCTGTTCCCTGTTCCCTGTTCCCTACTATAAAATATAAAATCCTGAGTGTAAAGAGTTCCCTCTAAATTTCCTAGACAAATTTTTGTTACCAATCATACATATTAATTTTATGTCTATTTACCTATTTCAAGCGACTCGTCGTCGGTTAGCGATTTGGTACACGGCTATAACTGCGATTTTATTATTATTATTTGCTAGTGGTGTATATTTATATGTTCATAGTACATTAATTGAAAGAGTTGATGATACATTATATCATGTAGTGGAAGTTGTCGAGCGTTCCTTAGTCATTGAAGCCACAAAAATTCAACCTAATCAACTGCGAGTAAATGTAAAATCTAGTTTTCCTAATAATGCTGAAAACGCCGAAGATGATCGCATTGATTTAGAGTGGTTTAGTCCTAATGGTGAATTATTGTGGTCAACTTTTTCGGAAATATTAAATATTCCTATTCATCCTAATCATACAGGTGAAACTGTGCGAGTAGCAAGCAAAGGAGGATGGGGAGAATCTGCACAATTATTAAGACAAGTTACCAAAAGAATAGAAAGAGGAAGACAGGTTTTAGGATATTTACGAGTAAGTCATCCTTGGTTTGAGGTGACAAAACCTAGCCGACAATTAATTTTTGATTTGGCTTTAGGAATTAGTTTAATGCTATTGTCAGTAGCAGCTAGTGGTTGGTTTTTGTCGGGTAAAGCCATGAAACCTGTGGGAGAATCTTACCAGCGTTTAAAACAATTTACTGCTGATGCTTCCCATGAATTAAGAAGTCCTATTGCTTTAATTCAAACTAATGTCCAGGTGGCTTTGGCTGATTTAGATTTAATCAAAGAAGAAAATAATACTCTTCAATATCGTCAACAATTAAAAATCATGGAAAGACTGACTCAACGTATGGGGAAGTTAGTTAATGATTTGCTATTTTTAGCTAGACAAGATAGTGGAATTAACACAGATGTATTTTCCCCTTGTCCTCTTGATGCTTTATTAATGGAAGTGGTGGAAGAACAACAACTGGTAGCGAGGGAAAAACAAATTAATTTGGTTTTGAATTTAGTCGCTTCTTCTGGGACGGAAGTTAATCCTGAATTACAAGAAAATTGGTTTACTCTCATCGGAAATTGGGAGCAATTAGTCAGATTATTTACAAATTTGATTGGTAATGCTTTACATTATACTCCTGTACAGGGAGTAATAAAAGTGGAGCTAGAAAGAATTGAAGGCATAAATCGAGTTACAGGAAGGCGTTCCACCAATTCTCATTTACAAATCAAAGTTAGTGATACGGGAATTGGTATTCCCAGGGACGCGCTACCAAAATTGTTTGATCGCTTTTACCGAGTTGATCCAGCGCGGACACATAGAAGCGAAAAAAGCTCCTTAACCACAAATACTGGTTCAGGATTAGGATTAGCGATCGCTCAAGCCATTATCGCTCATCACCAAGGACAAATTCAAGTGTCCAGCACATTAGGTGAGGGTACTACTTTCATGGTAACTTTACCCCTAAAACCGCCAAGTTCAAAATTAAATTGACAAGGGAACAATGACCAATCCATCTGATTTTGTTAAGCTATGTGATAGTGTCGCGTGAGATTAGCCTAAAGATGGCAATATTCGGACTGGGAGGTGGTAGTGTGCCAAAACACATTCGGTTAGTTTCTGTTTTAGTTGCTTGCAGTTTATGGAGTATTCCCTCTTCTGCTCATGCTCAAGCATTTATACCCCATACGGTACAAATTGATCAGGCACAATTGGAAAAGCAGGGTTTGAATTTTGCACGGGAAGCGGCTCAATTAGCTCAGTTTCAGCAAATTGAACCAGCATTAATCAGAGCCGAATTGGCAGTGAAACTGGCTCCGCAGAATGATAAAGTCTGGTGGTTGCTAGGGAGTTTGTATTTACAAACTAAAGAATTTGATCAAGCTATTACGACGCTAAATAAAGCTCAAAAACTCAACCCCAGAAACGCTGAAGTGCTTTTTGCTCTGGGGTCAGCCAAGTTTCAAAAAAAAGATTACCAAGGATCAATCAGCGATTATCAAGCAGGTTTGAAACTAAAACCCAATTATTCGGGAGGGTTATTTGATTTAGGTAATGCTTATTATATGCTAAATAAATTACCCGAAGCGATCGCTCAATTCAATTTAGCTGTCAAACAAGATCAAAAGTTTTGGCCAGCAATTAATAATATCGGCTTAATCAAACATCAACAAGGGGATATTGCGGGAGCAATTCAGCAATGGCAAACCGCAGTTAAGATTGATAAAAAAGCCGCAGAACCTTTATTAGCTTTAGCAATAGCTACCTACAATAAAGGGGAAATCCAGCAAGGGTTAAAAATGGGAGTATCCGCACTCCGCATTGATTCCCGTTATGCTGATTTAGATTTTCTCAAAGAGAATCTTTGGGGTGAACGGTTACTTTTAGAAGCAAAAAAATTCTTAGAATTACCGGAGGTTAAATCAGCATTACAGGAACTCAGAGAAGCGCCAATGCCCTAATCAAACAAAAGTCCAGGGAGCAGCGCCAAGGAGTAGATAAGATTACCCATGACCTAATTATGCTTGTGGTAAGAGTCCTAAAATTTGGTCAACAAACTGTTGATGATCAACTACAGGCTTAGAAATGTAACCGTCAGCACCGCTTTGTTTCAAAAAATTCTCTCGATCTCCTTCCATTGCGTGTGCTGTCACTAAAATCACTGGTAATTTAGCCGTTTGTGGGTCAGATTTCAACATTTGCGTAATTTTGATCCCATCAACGGACTTACTCTGGTATACACTACGGGACAGAGACACATCCATTAAAATTAAGTCAGCCGCTCCTGACAGGGCAATTTTGAGGATCTCTTCCACATTTTCTGTATGTTTTACACTCAACCCGCCGCGTTTAGTCAGAATTTTAGAAAAAACGCGAGCATTAATTAAATCATCGTCGACAATTAGAACTGTTTTCATGAAACTTTATACTCATAGAGTTAACACTTGGGCGGTGTCTATTGTATTTTTAATAATCTATAAGCTACAAAGATCCCATCAAGGATAATACTACTGCTTTTTATCTTCATAACTATTAAGATTGTGTGAGTATTTCTATTTAATCCGTGATGGTAAATTGCGGGGTATGTTATCTTTTAGCGACTGTTGTGTAGTGAAAATTCAGGGAAAATTCAGGGAAAAATCTCATGGCAAAACAGTTAAACCTTCTCTCTAAGGGACAGGTAATCACCACCGCCTTGCACACCGAAATGCAACGGTCATACTTAGAATATGCCATGAGTGTGATTGTGGGGCGAGCTTTACCAGATGTCCGTGACGGCTTGAAACCAGTACATAGACGTATTTTATATGCTATGCACGAACTGGGTTTAACGCCAGATAGGCCTTATCGAAAATGCGCCCGTGTGGTGGGAGATGTTCTAGGTAAATACCATCCTCATGGTGATCAATCAGTATATGATGCTTTAGTACGCTTAGTACAAGACTTTTCCAGTCGTTATCCTTTACTGGCAGGACATGGTAATTTTGGCAGTGTTGATAACGACCCACCAGCAGCAATGCGTTATACAGAAACCCGTCTCGCTGCTGTGGGACAGGAGGGAATGTTAACGGAAATTGCTGAGGAGACTGTGGATTTTACGGGTAATTTTGACAATTCCCAACAAGAACCAACGGTATTACCAGCTCAGTTACCATTTTTGTTACTTAATGGTTGTGCGGGAATTGCTGTAGGAATGGCTACAAATGTCCCGCCCCATAATTTGGGGGAAATTGTTGATGGTTTAATTGCTTTAATTGACAATTCTGATTTAAGTGATGAAAAATTATTTCAATTAATTCCTGGTCCTGACTTTCCTACAGGTGGCGAAATTGTTGATCATGGCGGTATTAAAGAAGCTTATACCACTGGTAAGGGCAGCATTGTCCTCCGGGGTATAGTCACAATGGAGGAAATTCCTGCCACTAGGGGAGGTAAACGTCGCACAGCTTTAATAGTGACAGAACTGCCTTTTCAAGTCAATAAAGCTGGTTGGATTGAAAAAATCGCTGATTTGGTCAATCAAGGTCGTTTACAGGGAATTTCTGACATTAGAGATGAAAGCGATCGGGAGGGAATGCGCGTAGTTATTGAACTTAAACGCGATACAAATCCCCAAGAACTGCTTCAAAATTTGTATCAGCAAACGGCTTTACAAACTACTTTTGGCGCGATTCTATTGGCTTTAGTTGATGGACAACCCCGCCAATTAAGCTTACGACAACTATTGCAGGAATTTCTCAAGTTTCGAGAACATACTCTCAACCGTCGCTACAGTTATGAATTGGGAAAAGCAGAAAATCGGGTTAATATCCTCTCAGGATTACTCAAAGCTTTATCAAATTTGGATGATGTCATCACTATATTACGACAAGCTGCCGACGGAAGTACAGCCAAAATGACACTTTGTAGCCGCCTAGATTTGAGTGATTTCCAAGCGGATGCAATTCTGTCTATGCCATTACGCCGTCTCACCAGTTTAGAACAGCAAAACTTACAAGAGGAATTTGAACAACTTAACCGGGAAATTGGCGTGTTGCGGACATTGCTGGAAGATAGACAGGAATTACTCAAAGCTTTGAAAAAGGATTTGCGATCGCTCAAACGTAAATACAATGATCCGCGACGCACCAGAATAGTTAACACTAAAGAAAACCCTGTTTCAGAGGAGAAAGGTAAAACAGGAGTCGGGACTCAGGAGAAGAAAGAAATCAGAACAGAAGTTACAAAACCCGCCGCTGAAGAAACGATTTTAGAAGTCACTCAACGGGGTTATGTGCGCCGTATTTCTCCTAGTAGCAAAAAATCAAAAGGGGAAAATGGGTTGTTAGACCATGATTTCATCATTCAAACTGAATTAACTAATACCCACAAAGACTTATTAATCCTTACCAGCAGTGGTAAAGTTTACCCCATTACTGTGGGAGATATTCCCGTCACTACAGGACGTGCAGCCAGGGGAACGCCATTAATTACCATGCTGACCAATACTGCCCAGGGTAACACAGAAGGTGTCATTAGCCGTTTCTTGCTGCCAGAAAAACCCGAAACCCAGGAAATGGTGTTGTTGACCAAAGAAGGACGTATTAAACGCCTATCCTTATCAGAATTTGTGAATCTTTCCCGGCGAGGCATTACAATTTTAAAGCTGAAGGATAATGATGAGTTAGCTTTTACTCAATTCATTACTAGCGGACAACATATAATTTTGGCGAGTTCTAGCGGTCGTTTGTTGAGGTTTCCCGTTAATGATGAACAACTACCGATTATGGGTCGCGCTGCTATGGGATTACAAGCATTCCGCCTTTTAAAAAATCAGCAAATGGTTGGTTGTGTCAATCTTAATCAAGATCACAAATTATTACTAGTGACTCAAGAAGGATTTGCCACTTCAATATCTTGGCCTGCTAATCAGTTGAGGATTGCAAATCGGGGAGATTTAGGTATCCAAATTTTAAAATTTCATAACAAAACAGACAATTTAGCGGCAATGGTACAAGTAAAACCAGCGAGAGAAGTCGCACTCATGACAAATAAAGACCGGGTAATTCGGGTATCTGTGGATATAGTTCCTAGCTTCAGCAAAGATAGTAAAGGTGAAAGTATTTGTCAACTCAATCGAGATGAGAAAATTATTGCTGTGGTGGAAGTAGATGTTTAATGAAGATTTATTTCACGCAGAGGCGCACAGGGCGCAGAGAATGAGAGTTGGGAATTTTTCAGTTTTTTTGTTGTTTATTTATCAGTTATGACACAGGACAACCACCACGAACACCATCATCACCATGGACATGGACACCATCATCACAGTCACGCCCCGGCAACATTTACTCGTGCTTTTGCTATTGGTACTGTACTTAATTTAGGTTTTGTCCTCTGTGAAATAACTTATGGTTATTTAGCACACTCTCTGGCTTTGTTTGCTGATGCTGGTCACAACCTGGGTGATGTATTGGGACTTCTCCTAGCGTGGGGTGCAAGTTCCCTGTCCCGTCGTCCTCCTAGCCACCGCTATACCTATGGTTTACGTGCTTCTTCCATTCTGGCTGCTTTAACAAATGCTGTAGTCTTACTTCTGTCTATGGGTGCTATTGGCTGGGAAGCTATTCGCCGCTTTAATGATTCTACTTCTGTATCAGGAGAAACTATTATTGGTGTTGCCATGGTGGGAATTATCATTAATACTTTGACGGCCATGATGTTTATGTCAGGACGCAAAAGTGACTTGAATATTCGGGGAGCATTTTTACACATGGCTGCGGATGCGTTGCTATCCTTGGGAGTGGTGGTAGCGGGGATTGCTATTTTATTCACCCGTTGGCTGTGGCTTGACCCATTGGTAAGCTTAATTGTTGTCGTCGTTGTCGTGATTGGCACGTGGCAATTACTCAGAGACTCTGTAAATTTGGCACTTGATGGCGTACCAGCAGGAATTGAGTTACGGGCTGTGAAAAATTACTTAATTGAACGTCCGGGTGTGGCGAAAATTCACGATCTTCATATCTGGGCTATGAGTACGACGGAAACAGCACTCACGGTTCATTTAGTCATGCCCGGAGGCTACCCCGGTGACGCTTTTTTATGGGAGGTTTGTCGGGAACTTGAACACCATTTTGGGATCAAACACTCTACTGTTCAGGTGGAAATGGGGGATTCTGCTTATCCCTGCCCTTTAGAACCAGACCACGTTGTCTAAAAACGTCTCTTTCCCAAGATACATATAGGTTAGGTGCAAAAAAAAAATATAAATAAATGTTGCATTTTTGAAAAAATTTGTTATATTTATTTACATAAGGCAATAAAGCTTAGTAAATCCTAATTGGAGTGCTAACCATGACTAATGCAACAAAAACAGCTACTACACCCGTAGTTACTGACCGCAATGCTTGGCGTTGGGGATTTACACCCGAAGCGGAAATCTGGAATGGCCGTTTAGCAATGATCGGTTTTTTAGCAGCAGCTTTAATTGAACTATTTTCCGGTCAAGGCTTTCTCCACTTCTGGGGTATCCTGTAATTTTTCGATAACATATAGGACTCTTGTTTGAGTTTTGAACAAAATTTGCTATATTTGATATATCTCCGACTGCTTTGAGCAGTCGGGGATATTATTTTTATGTTGCCGAAGAGCAAAATATTCATGAAACAAATAGTAGCGAATACGAGTCAATAGGAATATAATAGTAAAAGACGTAGCCAACCAAGTTCATGAAACTCAAAGTAAAGAATCAATTAACCGTTACGAGAATCGCCATTTTAGGGACTAAAAAACTAAATATTTGGAAATCTAACGAACTTGATTTAATTGCTTTGCGTTTGGGACAACTACGCTCTGACTTGTGGAATGAGTTCGGTTCTTTAAAGGCTTGGGGCATTTCTAAATTTGAAATTGACAAACAGCTACGCACATCTAAAGACAAGTACCAATTACCTGCTAAGTTATGGGAAGCAACCCTCTATGACGTAATTGATGATATTCATTTAGTTCAGGCTGCTTGCATTGAAAAAGTGATGAAATCCCTAGGTCAATCATTCCAATCCTTCCAGTCTAAAAAAGGGGTTTTACAACTTACATTAGAAAGTCGTGAATGGTTGAAACACCCCAAGCTTTGCACCTTAGTTAGAAAGTTCTGGTATCGAGGTCACACAAAAGTTTGTAACCAAATTATTGTCAAGGCTTTTGATACTAAATTAGATAATAAAGGCGTGGTATGGCTGCGTTTTGGTGGACTCACAAAGGGTAAAAATCTGAAGTTGCCAACGACTTTAGCGACAGAAGTAAAATGTCAGTTAAGGCTAATCAAACGTAATGGTAGATGGGAAATACATTACACAACCGATATTCAAAAAGCAATTCAAAAGACAGAAGGTAAAGTAATTGGCTGTGACCGAGGTTATACAGAAGTTTATGCTACATCATCTAATGATGGTGCTAGATTTTTGGGTAATAATTTCGGTAAAATCCAAACAGAAGAAACTGATTACAGAACAGCGAAACAAGTTAAACGCAACAAAATCAAATCAGTTTTCGACAAGTCTATTGCCAAAGGGAATAGTGCCAAAGCCGATAGAATCAAACGGAATAACCTCGGTAAAATCAAGTGGAATAACCGAGAAACATCCTTTAAAGGTAGGATTCAAACAATAGTTTTTACGGCTACATATCACTTGATGTTAAATGCAATCAAGGTAGCTTTTGAAGATTTGACAGAAGCAATAAAAAGCAAAAAGCCCTTGAGAAAACCCATGAAGAGAAATGTTTCTTCATGGTGCAAAGGGATAGTTGCGGATGCTCTCAAACAAGTTTCAACCCGTGTAGGTTGCACCGTTGTTAGTGTAAATTGTGCGTATACGTCACAACTTGACTCCAGATTTAGTACCTTAACGGGTAGTAGAAATGGTGACAAGTTTACCGGACATGATGGGGTCGTGATGCACTCAGATACTAATGCTGCTGACAATATTCTAGCAAGAATGAGTGATGTTGAAATCACTCGATACATGAAACATTCCGATGTGAAGAAAATCTTGTTAGAAAGAAGTCAGAAGTTTCGGGATTCCTTGATGGAGACCGAAGCGATAACGGGCAAGGATCAGCCCCAGACTCTAGAACCTGAAGGTAATTTTACGAGTAAGGTCAATCAGAGAGCGAACTATCAGCAATTGACACTGTTTGACCTTGGTTAACTACGTTAGTTGTGTATCCCAAACCTGCTATCAATATAGTTAATGAATCAACCCCGTTTTCCCAGTATGATAAATATGAGAGACCTTTTGTAATTATTTGAAAAGTAGAACTATGATTTTGACACTGGGTTGGGTATCACTGTTAGTTGTGTTTACTTGGTCGATTTCTATGGTAGTTTGGGGACGCAACGGACTATAGAGGAATCGTGGAAAGTCCATTTTTGGGTATTTTAGCCTTATTTGGCGTAGTGCTGCTAGTAGGAGTCACTGGTGGTGTTGTTTACCTAACATTAGCAGATTGGCGCGATCGTCGTCGTTTTGAAGACGAAACCCGCCAAACTCGACGTAGCACTGGCAAGGGAAAATAATGCTATTACGGCATATATAGCTGTATTTTGCGTTAAACATTGTTTATGTAGGGATAAAAGCTAATCCTATCCCTGCATAATCTATATTTATTGTTAAAATAAATCCCCTCACTAAAAGCAAAAGTCGCTTAAAAGCGACTAATAATAATTCTATTTTTCTTCCTCTCTGCGCCTTTGCGCCTCTGCGTGAGAGAACCATTTCAGAAATACCCAGTAGCAAATCAATTAAAAGAAAAAAATATACTTGCCTGTAGCCAGAAACTACAAACAAGTACAGTTAAAAATAACAGCAGTTTATTAAATAAAGACTAGATTAATCGTTATCCCATTCTTCGCGGCCGATTAAATCACCGATCCGATCGCGGAGTAAAAAATCACATTTTTCTAATTCACATTCAACGCAAACCCACTCTCTAGCAGGTATAAATTGGCAAAGTGTATATATTGGTTGCTGACGGCCAACCATTCCCCTTTCTACCAGTCGACGGGCTTCGTCCTGGATAACATTCAGAGAATAGTAATTGTAATTGATAGAAGGCACTGTATTTACAGTCATGGTTTTTTACTCACAAAATTACATTTAGAAAACGTTCCCATTATTCAGTAGGAACTAGGAACAAAGATGGCAATAATTAAACCTGTATCCAGGGTTTTGTAGTTTGCTATACGGAACTATTATCATTTTGACGTTATGCACTACTAAATTATCTAAAGAAATGTTAAATCTGTCAAGAAAATATGACATTTATGGTATTTGAATTTCATATTTTCACGATAAAAGCAGCTAATTTTACTATTCAAAGCTAAATATTTCCATTTTCAACAACTTCCACATTAATCTATGAAAAAACTATTAAAACTATACTGGACTTGTTCTGACCTTAACTGTACTAATTTAGGTGTATTTATCGTATTTGACATCTACCCCAGGATACAGGATCTACAACACCTATAATTCTTTAAAAATAGGGAATAGAGAATCCCTATCTTAATAGTTCCAGAACAACCAATAATTTCAAGATTTCTTTATATTTCCGTCAGATGGGAATTATTCAACCATTTCTTCTGCGGCCTCATCTATACTTGTTGATAATGTCCGTTGCTGCTGAAGTTGGTTTAATAAACTCAGCACTTTAGTGCCTCTTTCTATAGACCTATCTTCAACAAATAGCACTTCTGGAGTGCGCCGTAATCTAATTCTCGCCCCAAGTTCGCTGCGGACGTAACCTGTAGCTGATTTTAAACCTGCCATTGTTTCCGCCTTAGCTTCCTGAGTCCCATAAATACTGACAAAAATTGTGGCGTGTTGCAGATCCCCAGAAACATCCACATCAGTGACACTCACCATTCCCGTACCCACACGGTCATCTTTAATGCCGTTGAGTAGCATTTGGCTAACTTCCCGTTTAATTAATTCAGCAACGCGGGAAACGCGGCGATTTGTAGCCATATAAATTCCGCCTTTTCAAAAAGTTTTGATAAGATGATTCTAAATGTAAGTTAAAGTGGACTGTGCTTGATGTGATTAAATCAAGAGTAAAAGTCCAATAGACTAAAACTTTTTTGTTCCCAGTCTAGACTGTATTTAAACCCAACATAGCCCGGAGGGTAAGGGTGACGAAAAAAAGACCACCAGCAAAAAAGCCTAAAATAGCAATCAGTGTCACAGGACGTTTCAACAGAGGAAACAGCGGCTCAAAAGTGTTGAGAAAAATACCTAAGACTATACTAACCAAGTACCGAGGGTAGCGGAAGACGTTATCCCAAAATCCATCAAACATTTGAATTTAAACCGCCTTGTGATATAATGCAAGTTTGTTTTTGTGTTCTTTACCTACTCTGATTATAATATATAACCATCATATCCTAGAGAGCGGGAAGGAACAGGGAATAAATAACTTAGATTAATTTAGTTTTCATTTTAACAGTAAGTAGATGGTAAGTCAAATTCCTCAACAAACTTACCCACGGCCATTTTTAAAGTGGGCTGGGGGTAAAACTAGATTAATTTCCCAATATAAAGACTATTTTCCTAAACATTACGAAACTTACTATGAACCATTTTTAGGTGGTGGAGCAGTTTTTTTCTATTTGCAGCCATTTAAAGCGGTTTTAACTGATATTAATGCAGATTTAATTCTCACTTATCGGTGCGTTAGAGATAATTTGGGAGAGTTAATAACTCTGTTGCAACATCATCAAATCAGCCATAATTCAGATTACTATTATGATGAAAGAAATCATCATGGTGGCACAGATTTAGAAAAAGCGGCTCGGTTTATTTATCTGAATAAAACTTGTTTTAATGGACTTTATCGGGTTAATTCTCAGGGTAAATTTAATGTTCCTGTGGGAAAATACAAAAATCCTGGTATTTGTCAGGAAGAAGTTTTAAAATTAGCCTCGTTTGCACTCAAGAACGTAGAAATTAAACAAGCGAATTTTGATGAGGTTTTAAATTATCCAATTGGTAGTAATGACTTTGTTTATTTTGATCCCCCCTATTATCCTCTAAATAGAACTAGCAATTTTACAGCTTATAGTAATTTTTGTTTTGATGAGCATCAACAAATAAAACTGAGGGATATTTTTATTAAATTAGCTGATAAAGGTGTAAAAATCATGCTATCTAATTCTGATTGTCCATTTATTCGTGACCTTTATGCTGGGTTTAATATTCATACTGTATTAGCAGCAAGGTCAATTAATTCCCATGGTCAAAAACGAGGGAAAATAAATGAATTATTAGTAACTTCTTATTAGAGATTATTATTGTTAGCCCAGGCAATAAATGAACTCAAATCATAAACACCTAGGAGATTTTTATTCGTATTAACTTGTGTTTTTAACCAGCTAATTGCTCCTGGCTTCATGCCCCCGCCATCAATTAATACAAGGGCTGGTACAGGATAGCAATTTTGAATATTCAAATTGAGATAGGGTAGTTTTTCATCAACTGAACCACTGCTATTCTGCCATTTACATTCAATAATTAGCCCATCGGAGATTGAGGTAGAATTAATAATATAAAAGTCTACAGTTATTTCGCTACCATAAATTCCTTTTCCAATATGAACTTGCTTTGCATATCTTTTGAGTAATTGATTCGAGTTTAAAAGACATTCAAGGCGTTTTTTTTCTGGTAAATCAGAACCTACCTGGGCATATTTATGCCCTAACAAAGTCCCTTCTAAAGTTGTCTCTAAGACACTGCCGGCCTTAGCTGCTTTTCTACCCTGAGTCATAGTCATGCTTAACCCCCCTACTAAAATTTCTGCTCATTGTAGCATTCCATAAAAGCAGTAGTAAAGCGTGATTAACTCATAAGAATTTTTAATTTTTCTAAACTACGATAAAAATAATATGATACCTTTGTACTGCAAAACAACTATATTAATTTCTAGCTAAACAGGACTTACGCAAAATATCTCTCCCTAAACCCCCATTTATCCGTGACCTCTGTGCCTGGAGTGGTTCGTTATTCCGTGACTCGTGCGTAAGTCCTACTAAAATCTAAAGTTGCTAGTTTGTTACTTGTGGTAATAAAATTGTAGGTTGGGTAGAACAAAGTGAAACCCAACATTGTGACATTTAACATTTACATGATTTTGTTGGGTTTCCTTGCGTCAACCCAACCTACCGAATTAAATTTAATTGCTCTTAGAATCAGCATGACCATTACGAATAGACCATGCTAGTTCTAACATTTGAGTCCAGCGTTTTTGGAGTTGTTTAGGAGTACATTGAACAGCTTTAGAGATAAGTGAATCACTTTGACAAGCAGTTTTCAACTCAAAAATTTGTTGTTGTTGTGGTGTGAGTTGATGCCAAAAAGTATCCCATTGCTGAGAAGATAGACCTAACTTGTGTTCCAAACCAGCGCCCAACCATTGATGAACTAATTGCCATTGGTGCTGTTTAGCGAACTTCTCAACGTGATACTTAAATCTTTGTTGTAAATAATCGCGTTGACGACTAGTTAAACCGAGAATTTGGTCAATTTCCGGTGCAGAGAGATCTTGAAGTTTAAGAGTCAGATAATCCATACAATCAGATTGTCCTTGAGACTCCAGATATTTCATCAATTCCGTAATTACTCGATTGCGTTCCGACTCCTCAGAAGGGTCAAAACCAGGTTTAGCAATCATTTGTGAGCGAATTTGCTGCACAGCCACATTACGCTGATAAGATTCCGCTTCTTCCGTTTTCGCAGAATCTACAGCCATTTCAATATCTACAGTAGTTTCTTGAGGTTGACGACGGGCAAAACCTTGAGCGCGTAAAACAATTAACTGTTGATTAGCGCCACCTGGTAAATTAATCCGGCGTTTGGCATACTGTTCTGTAAAAGCCATATACTCAGCCACTTGTAACTGAGTCCGGGGAGTGTAATCTTCAGGTAATTCAGTTTCTCGACGAAAAGCTTTAATAGCTTCGATATAGAAAGCCTGTAAAAAATCTTCAATGAGATTGTAACGAGCGTCAAAACCTAAATCTGAGCCGGCAACAGCAACGTGACGATAAACAATAGCCCCCAAACTACTATGTAATTCAACTCGTCCTTGTCTAGAACCGAGTTGGTAGTAACGCAGGCACTTTTGTAAACGATGTCTTCCTAAAGTAATTTGCCAAGACTGAATTTGTCCTGAATTTTGGATACGGGAGCTTTTATCGCATATCCGTTCTACTTCCTTGGCTATGCGCCCGACGACATCTTGCACACCAATAGATGTAGCTTTAACTTGAGATTGCATTTCCTGGAATAGAAGTTGCACCAATGTATTGGTATTGACAACAGACAATTCTTCCAGAGAAATATAGCTATTAAAAGCAGATGTAGAATTAGGCAGATTGGCGATATTAGCTTTCATGACTTTTCTGTAAAATTGGTATTGCACCTTAACTCAAATGCAGATACAGCGTTTCAAAGCAGTCACGGTAGTGAGAACCTTTGAGTATTCTTTCTGTGAAGATTCACCACCTAGACAGCTAAAATGTAGACACTGTAGGAAATTTCCCAAGTTAAGGGCTTGTTAATTGTGTCGCTTTGTTTTGAGTAACTAAATCAAAGATGGCATAATAGATATTCACATTGAGGACAAATCGCCAAAAAAGGTTAGTCATGATAAAATCAGCCCCTAGCCTGGGTGCGTGGCGTAGCCATAATTTCATGAATTAGGATAACAACCCCCAAGGATGACAATTTCCTTGCAGTTAGGTAATCCATAAATTAGTGCAACCGAGTCCAAAACAAAGGGTTGTACTTGTCAAACTGTATCCTTAAACCCAAGTGGCTACGGCTTCCCAACCTAAACCCCTCCGAATAATAACTGGTTCTTCATCGCTCAAGTCTAAAATGGTAGACACTTGATACGTTGGCTCTTCGCCCGTATCAATGATGATATCTACTAGTTTATCTAAATGGTCATATAAATCTACTCGTGACAGTATTGGTTGCACTCCGTCTCCATTTATTTCCTCATCTTCGTTGTTTGCGCTTTGGCCTTGAGCCGAAGTCGAAATAATCGGGTTTCCTAAGGCCGCCAGTAATGCCAAGCAAACATTATGATTTGGCACTCTAATTCCTGTGGTTTTGCGTTTGGGATTTTGCACTAGTCGTGGTACTAATTTGGTAGCAGGAAGCAAAAATGTGTAGGGACCTGGTATTAACCGCTTCATAATCCGGTAGGCTGTATCACTTACGAAGGCATAAGTAGCCACATTGGAAAGTGAGGGACATAAAAATGTCAGGGGTTTATCATTTGCTAACTGTTTAATTTGCCGCACTCTTTCCACCGCCGACTTGACATTCAAATCACAACCAATTGCATAAACTGTATCAGTAGGGTAGAGCATAATAGCGCCACCTAATAGCGCCAACTTTATTTCCTCTATTCGACGACTTTGAGGATTATCAGGATGAATGGTGAATATTTTGGCCATAATAGGGTTGGTAATAGGTAATGGGTAAAAGTGTTTCCTTCTTTTTTCTGACAACGGACAAGGGACTAATAAATTTATGAATAAAATTGCTTATTTTCAATGTCCAACAGGGGTTGCTGGGGATATGTGTTTAGGGGCATTAGTCAGTTTAGGTGTGCCTGTGGAGTATTTAGTAGAAAAACTCAATAGTTTGGGAATTGAGCCAGAATACCGACTGTGGGCAGAATTTGTCCACCGACAAACTCAAGAGGCGACTAAAGTTCATGTTGATTTATTAGATCATCACCATCATCATAACCATGAACATGATCACCGCCATGGCCGTCATTTACCAGAAATAGAGAAGATGATTCTCAATGGCAAATTACCAAAGCGGGCAGAAGCTTGGAGTTTAGCCGTTTTCCGACGTTTGGCAATAGCTGAGGGGGCTGTTCATGGCATTGCACCGGAAAAAGTTCATTTTCATGAAGTAGGTGCTGTAGATGCGATTGTGGATATTGTTGGTACTTGCTTAGGATTGGATTGGTTGGGTATTGATAGCAATCAGCAGGGTTTTCCCTTGCTATACTGTTCTGCTTTCCCTACGGGGGGTGGTACTGTTCATGCAGCCCATGGACGAATGGCCGTACCAGTACCAGCGGTGTTAAAATTGTGGGAAATGCGGGGTTGTCCAGTTTATAGCAATGGTATTGATAGAGAACTGGTAACACCGACGGGGGCCGCAATTACTACTACCTTAGTGCAGGACTTTGGTTCACCGCCACCAATGACTATCAAACAGGTAGGATTAGGAGCGGGTTCTCTAGATTTACCCATTCCTAATATACTACGGCTTTGGTTTGGTGAAAGCGAATCTTTACAGACTGATAATTCTGATTTTGTGGAACATTCCCCCAATTTGGAAACCGTTACCGTATTAAAAACTCAAATAGATGACTTAAATCCCCAAGTATTCGGTTATTTATTTGAGGCTTTATTTACTGCTGGGGCGCTGGATGTTTTTACCCAACCGATAGGAATGAAAAAATCTCGTCCTGGAATTTTGTTAACTGTGATTTGTTATCCAGATAAATTAGATAATTGTCAAGCAGTATTATTTCGAGAAACCAGCACTTTAGGGATTCGTCGCACTACTGAACAACGCTCAATTTTACAAAGAGAAATGCAAAAAGTGGACACTATTTATGGGACAATATCGGTAAAAGTTGCTTGGGGAGGAAAAGGCACAGAAAAGGTAATTACAAATGTCCAGCCTGAATATGAAGATTGTGCAGTTTTAGCACAACAAAATAATATTCCTTGGCGAGAAATTCATCGTTTGGCCTTAGAAAGTTGGTATTTAAAATATCAAAATTAACAAGGTATACACAATTAAATACAAAATGGGCGGGCTAGAAGCCCACCCCACAGGAGTAATATATATTATTGTTATTGTGCCTTAAATACAAAATGGGCGGGCTAGAAGCCCACCCCACAAGAGTAATATATATTATTGTGGGTATTGCGCCTAAGTTCAAAAATACGGAATTCTACATATTTCCAATATTCACAAATCAAAAATGAAAAAAATTTTCCGGTGGTTGATTTTAGGGGGAACGCTGTTTTTTTTATTAAAAGCCTTCAAAGATAATTGGTTAGGAGTTAGTGCTATTCGGATTAATATCACCGGCTGGTTAATATTAGGTACTGCTACGAGTGTAACTTTATTAGCACATATTTGGGCGGGTTGGATTTGGACTTGGGCGCTAAAGGAGTTAAATCAATCTGTATCGTCCATTGAATTTATTCAAGTTTATTTAAAAACAAATATTGCTAAATATTTACCTGGGAATGTCTGGCATTATTATGGACGAATTATAGCGGCGAAAAATGCTAATATTCCTACTAATATTGCTACTTTGAGTGTTTTACTAGAACCACTATTAATGTTAGCAGCAGCATTAATTATTATTGTTTTATTTGCTAGTCAAATTGTTGTAAATAATTGGAAAATTAATTTAGTTATTTTGCAATTATTGGGTTTAATAATTATTTTAGGTATACTTCATCCTTGGTTTTTAAATCCAACCATTCAACTTTTAGACAGGTGGAAAAATAAAAAATCTCAGCCAGAAAACCAGTTAATAGATAGTTTTATAATCAACCGCTACCCAGTCAAACCCTTATTAGGAGAAATAGTTTTTTTAGGGTTACGTGCTTCTGGATTTATTTTAACTATGTTAGCGATAAATTCCTTAACTTGGCAGCAAATACCCTTATTATTCGGAACTTTTAGTTGTGCTTGGGTAATGGGATTAGTTATTCCGGGAGCGCCTGGTGGTTTAGGCGTATTTGAAACCATAGCCATATTACTATTACAATATCATTTTCCGGCCGCCTTAGTAATTAGTGCGATCGCTCTTTATCGGCTCATTAGCATCTTAGCAGAAACCACCGGAGCAGCCATAGCTTGGTTACATCAAAGAATTAACCATAAAAAAATTCCTTCCTAACCTCCTTCCTCCGTGTCCTCTGTGCCTCTGTGGTTCGATAAAATATCTTTAAACCGCAGACGCACAGAGTGAAAAAGATATTAATCTCCAGTAATAGAAAGTTCACTCACCCAAACTCTGGGAGCAACTCCTCCTGGTGTTAATTCCACCTCTTTCTCCACATAAACAATAGATTTGAGAAGTTCCAAAAAATCACCAGCTACCGTTGCGGACTCAATACTAACTTTTTCACCTTTATTAACTAACCAACCATCAAAAGGTAAAGAAAAAGAACCTTGTAAAGCCTTAACACCCGCATGAAGAGCTTGTAAATCATCAATTAAAACCACATTTTCCGCAGTTTCTAAACTCAATTCTTGTTCAGGATTTTCTGCTGAAAAAACGTGATAAAAATTAGGACTGACACTCACTTTCGCGCCAATACTAGCATTACCTGTAGGTTGAGAATTTAACCGTTTAGCAGTTCCCGCACTATGCAAAAAGCTAGTTAAAATACCCTTTTCTATCAACTTAATTTGTCGAGTAGGAGTACCTTCACCATCAAAACTTTCTGCACCAATATTAGCGGGGTGTAAAGCATCATCATAAACTGACAGTAAAGGTGAAGCAATTGCCTTACCAATATCATCAACTTTTGATAAACTTTGATTATCCAGAATACTTTGAGCGTTAAATAAATTAGAAAAAGCACCCAACAAACTTAAAAAAGCTTCAGGAGAAAAAACTACTTGATACTTACCAGTTTTGATTTTTTCATAATGCAAATGACTGATAGTTTTCTGGGCAGTCTCCTGAATACAACCAGCAATATCTAAATCAGCTAAACTTTCCTTAACTCGATAAGCCCCAGCGCTGCGAGGTTTTTTATTTTCCTCTTCAGTTTTGCTGTACAAATAAATAGAAGCTAAAGAATGAGATTCAGTTCTTAAAGCACCTTCACTATTGAGATAAAATCTGTCAATATCTCTTTGTGCTAAACCATTATAAGGCACACTAGTAATAGCAGGATGAGTTGCCATTAATTCTTTTTCTGCTACTAATAGCTTTTCTATTAATTCAGAAACAGGTGCTTGCAGGGCTTTTTCTTGATGTTTATCAGGAATGGGAATAGTTGCTTCTGGACTAAAATCAGGAACATTTTCTTTAACTCCAAAAAAACTGGCTTCATAAGCTGTTTTTAAAGCTAATTCTAATCCCTTATCATCTACATCTGTGGTGCTAGTAACACCCATTGTATTTTCTTCATTCCAGACTCGAACTGTCACCCCAGAACGATTAGAAGCTTTAACTTGTTTGGGTTCACCTTGGTCAACTTGAACGCTGGTATCATCTACAGTTGAGCCGTAAATGTCGAATTTTTTAATGCCAAGTTTGGCGGCATTTTCTTGAGCGTAGGTGGCGATTTGTTGAATGTTAGACATGATTGAATGAATTTTTGAATTTTGAACGCGGATGAACGCAGATAAACGCGGATGATATGGATGGTTTATCTGTTTTTCATCTGATGATTTTTATCTGTTGTTTTTATCTTCCGCCAACGGTAATAGAATCAACCTTAATATGGGGTTGTCCAACAGTTGTATAAATACTGCCACTAACAGAACCACAAAAGCCGGGAGCTAATTCTAAATCTTGAGAACATAGGGAAATTTTATTCATAATTTCCTTAGCTTCACCGATGAGGGTAGCACCTTTTAATGGTTTAGTGATTTTACCATTTTCTATTAAGTAAGCTTCATCAACGCTAAAGTTAAATTGACCGGTTGGTCCGACACTTCCACCTCCCATTTTCTTACAATAAATGCCTTTATCAACGGAGGCAAATAGGTCTTCTGTTGTGTGTTCACCACAATCAATATATGTATTTCGCATCCGACTAGCAGCAGCAAAGGTGTAATTTTGACGGCGGCCACTACCTGTTCTGGGGTGTCCAGTCCGCACTGAACCGGTTCTATCAGCTAAGAAGTTTTTGAGAATGCCTTTTTCAATTAATAATGTTCTTTGAGCGGGCATTCCTTCATCGTCCATGTCAATAGTCCCAAAGGCATTATCAGCCCGTCCTTCGTCCCAAGCAGTCAGGCTTTCATGGGCGATTTTTTCACCTTTTTTATCAGCAAATGGTGTGGTTTTGCGTTCAATTTGGGTGGTTTCTAAAAGGTGTCCACAGGCTTCATGGAAAATTACACCGCCAAAATGATTGGCCATGATAATGGGGTAAGTTCCTGATTCTACGTAATCTGCGTACAGCATTTTACCAGCAGATTCGGCGATTTGTTCGGAGGCTTGTTGATAATCCCAGGTTCTCAGGAAGTTAGCGTCACTGGTATTACCCGCCCGTTCAGCAATGGAGGAACGGTTAGCACCGTCAGCACAAAGCAGATTAAAGCCGACGGACTGGGTAAGGCGAATATCACGGGCAAATGTACCATCACTGGCAGCAACTAATACTTCTTGCCAATCACGGAAGTAGGAAGCGCGGCGAGATTGGACGTGGGTAGCTTTTTTGTTCAGTTGGGCTGTACCATCAAGGAGGACTTCTCCCATTTCCCGGATAGAACTACATAAGGGTAGCCAAGCGTCTTTACCGCGTTTGCTGGCGTAGTCTCTGAGTAATTCTAGGTTGATTTCGGGAATGAAACCACTAGGACCTGGTAATTGTAGTCCCAAAATAGAAAGCGCTTTTTCTAAGGCTGCTTTTAAACCCGCAAATGTGAGGTTATTGGTGCTAACGTAGCAGTCAGCTTTACCGCGAAATACGCGCACTCCTGCACCAGTAGCTAAACTGGGGGAAATGCTGGTAATGGTGTCATCTTCCGCTAAACAACTGATGTAGTTGCGGCGTTCTAGGAAGTATTCCACAAAATCTGCCCCAGCGGCGCGTCCTAGTCCTAAAAGGGTTGCCAGGGGGGCTTCCCAAGTGTCATCGAAGCGTTCTGTGGTGGATGAATATTGTAAACTGGGGAGTTGATTCGAGAGAAGTAGGGTGTTTGTAAGCATGAAGTGCCTCGTCTGCTGGCGTTATCTATAAGATGTAACTGAAATAATCCTGGTGTGTTCAGTCTAACAAATCTATGAAAGTCGTTGTTGGCATTTAGGCTGTAGGGTTTTCCGCCATTTGCAGATAAATTTATTTAATACTTTCATCATTTTCGGTGACTACTGAGGAAACTTGACAAGCTTATGATATTGTTTATCCAACTATCAACACCCTCTTTTACCTGACTAATTATCTTTGACAGAGGGTGGATAATTGCCGACTTAATTAGATTAGATTTAACTTGCAAAAGTTCCTGAAAAAATTGACTTAAAACCAATTTTTTTTCAGTAATTTGTTACTAACAATGACCACACATATCAACAAACCAAACTGAATTTGCCAAGGCGCTAATATTAAACTCACAAGAAAAATGATGGCTGTGAAAACACCAGCAATATTGGTAATTTCATCATCATTTCTTTTGAAGAGATAGCCAGTAATTACACCCATAGATAATGTCATTAGGAAAAATAAAGGCATTTGAACTCACCTCGAAACTACGAACTACTGTTTAATACCAGTAGATTTGCGCCATTTTCGGCAGCGTTATTTATGTTATACTTAACCAAGGGAAAATGGCAATACATTCAATATTAAGCCATAGTGTAGCTATTTGCAAATGGTCTGATGATTTGGGATATGAAAGTAATGACGTGACTGATAACCCGATTCTGAGTTAAGTGATATAATAATATCTATTGATGCTAATATTAATTTCTGAAAATCCTTTAATTGAAATAACAAATGTTGAATATTTCTCAACTGCTTGCAAGTGAATTAAAACTTAAACCCCACCAGGTACAAAATGCACTGGAACTTTTAGCCGAAGGGGCGACAATTCCCTTTATTGCGCGTTATCGTAAAGAACGAACAGATGAAATGGATGAAATGCAATTACGGGATTTGCAAGATAGATATAATTACTTAACAGAATTGGAAGAAAGAAAAAAAGTAATTGTGAATGCGATCGCTCAACAAGATAAACTTACTCCAGAACTAAACACAAAAATAGCATCTTGTTTACAAAAAACTGAACTGGAAGATTTATATTTACCCTATCGTCCTAAACGTCGTACCCGCGCTACCATTGCTAGAGAAAAAGGTTTAGAACCTCTGGCAATATTCATTAAATCGGTGAATGTAAAAAATGGGATTTCTGTATCATTAGAAGCAGAAGCAGCAAAATATATTTCCGAAACTTTGGGAGTAAAAAATGCAGATGAAGCTTTAAAAGGTGCATCGGATATTTTAGCGGAAGAAGTAGCAGAAAAAGCCGAATTACGGGCATATATCCGGGATTTTTTCCTAGAAAATGGGGTATTTATTTCTCATATCAAAGATGAACATCCCCAAGGGACGACAAAATTTGAAATGTACCGAAATTATCAAATTAAAGTCAAAAATATTGCTCCTCATAATATGTTGGCTTTATGTCGAGGAGAAGATGAAAAAATTCTCAATTTTGAAATTGCTTTTGATGAAGATTTTGTTTTGGGTTATTTAGAATCACAAGAAATAAAAACCAAAGTTAGCAACATTCGGGACTTTTATCAAGGAATGTTAAAAGATGGTTTTAATCGCTTAATGAAAACCTCATTAATTAGCGAAGTTATCAAAGATAAAAAAACCTATGCTGACATAGAATCAATCAAAACCTTTGAAACCAATTTGCGAGAATTACTATTATCAGCACCAGCGGGAATGAAACCGACAATGGCCATAGATCCTGGCTTTAGAACTGGTTGTAAAGTAGCTATTTTAGATGAAACTGGCAAATTCTTAGAATATCAAGCCGTGTTTCCCCACCAAGCAGCAGAACAACGCCAAAAAGCGGCACAAACTATCAAAAAATTACTGGAAAAATACCAAATTCAATTAATAGCTATTGGTAACGGTACAGCCTCACGGGAAACAGAAGAATTTATCGCCGAAATATTACCAAATATAGCCCATAAACCAGTTAAAGTTATGGTAAATGAATCTGGTGCATCTATATATTCTGCTAGTGAGGTAGCAAGGGAAGAATTTCCTGATTTAGATATTACCGTGCGGGGTGCAATTAGTATTGGTCGCAGATTACAAGATCCTTTAGCAGAACTAGTTAAAATAGATCCTAAATCAATTGGTGTGGGACAATATCAACATGACGTTGATCAAAAATTACTGAAAAAGAAATTAGATGAAACCGTAGAAAGTTGCGTTAACTATGTGGGTGTAGATTTGAATACTGCTTCCAAAGAACTGCTAACATTTGTTTCAGGAATTACCCCAACCATAGCCAATAATATTATCACCTATCGCAACGAAAATGGAGCATTTACAAATCGTCGTCAACTTTTAAAAGTAGCAAAATTAGGACCAAAGGCTTTTGAACAAGCCGCAGGTTTTTTAAAAATTCGTGATAGTGAAAACCCCTTAGATAATACCGCAGTTCATCCAGAAAGTTACCCTTTAGTAAAGTCTATAGCTGCTGATTTAGGATTATCTTTAAATCAAGTTACACAAATTGCGGAAAACCTGAAAAAAGCCAACATTAAAAAATACATTACCGACACCATTGGAGAACCAACCTTGCGGGATATTCTCAGGGAATTAGAAAAACCAGGAAGAGATCCTCGTGCTGAATTTAAATATGCTACCTTTAAAGCAGGAATCAAAGAAATTAAAGATCTAACCGTAGGAATGGAACTAGAAGGAATTATTACCAATGTTGCTAATTTCGGTGCTTTCGTTGATATTGGTGTACATCAAGATGGTTTAGTGCATATTTCCCAACTTGCTGATAAATTTGTAGATGATCCCAAAAAAATTGTTAAAGTTGGACAAGTAGTTAAAGTACAGGTTTTAGAAATCAACGAAAAACTAAAACGCATAAGTTTATCAATGAAGGGAATCAAACAATAAGTTAATTCTCTCTGGGACTATGACTGAAAAAATCTTAAATTAGTATGGCCATTTATCAAATTCAACTCATCAACCCTAACCTAAAATTGAATCGCACCATTCAAGTACCAGATGATCAATATATAATTGACATAGCGGAAGAAGTTGGTATTCGTTTACCATCAGGTTGTAAACAAGGAGAATGTTCCGCTTGTATTGCTAAACTTATTAGTGGAGAAATTGATCAAAGTGAGCAAAAATTTCTGCGTCTCCAGGAAATTCAAGCTGGTTATGTTGTTACCTGTGTCAGTTATCCCTTATCTGATTGTGTATTAGAAACTCATCAAGAACAGGTTTTATATAAATCTTCTCTTTACTATAGTAATCAAACCTAACGGGATTTAGATCCCTGACTTCTTTAAGAAATCGGGGATCTTTTCTTTTCGTCTAACCTAAGATAGATCAAGATTCTACCTAAGTAAAGATGTCAAATATTAATCTATCTTTAAAAATAGTAGTTAGCACTGATATCGCTGTTATAGAGGTAAAAATGTTGGGATATTTTTTCATCGCACTCGCTACAGCTTTAAGTTTGTTGATTGTTGATTTAGTTGTTCCTGGAGTAGATATTGCTAACTTTCCCTCAGCTTTAATTGCTGCTGTTGTCATTGGTTTAATTAATAGTGGAATTAAACCAATGATTAATATCTTATCTTTACCCTTGACATATCTTACATTAGGTGGTTTTTCTTTAATTGTCAACGGAATTTGCTTTTGGTTAGCATCAGTTTTAGTTCCAGGTTTTCAAGTCCAAGGATTTATTGCTTTTATTATCGGTCCTGTAATACTGTCTTTAGCGAATACATTTCTCAGCAAATACTTCGCAGAAAAAGGTTTTCAGTTACAAGATAGTCAATAAACCCAATTTCAAAAATAGGAAATATCCATGAACTTATTGCGTATACTTCTCGGTTTATTTTTACCTCCTTTGGGGGTTTTCCTCACAGTTGGATTTGGTCCAACTTTGTTAATTAATATTTTGCTTACCCTCCTGGGTTGGCTTCCTGGTAGCATTCATGCAGTTTGGGTAATTGTCAAGCATGAAGAAAACATTAATAGAGAGGAAGGTACTTATTAATTTTGTAGGGTGCGTTATCAACGCACCTTTACAGCAGTTTCCAATATCATGAGGTACAGATATGAGGTACAGATATTAATGATAAAAATCTTGTGGTGCGGGCATCTTGCCCGCTAAAATTGTACGATATTATGAGGTACAGATATTAATAAAATCTTGTGGTGCGGGCATCTTGCCCGCTAAAATTGTACCTCATTCAGATGAAATTCACTGTATAATAAATAATAAAAATATTAAATTAATCATAATCATAATGGTGGGTTACGAAGACAGCTAACACACTCTACAAGTTAAGATATTTTATTAATTTTTTAATTTTTTAATTTAATTGCAAGTCTCTAATAGAATAGGTTAATAGGTTATAAATAAAAATAATGAGTAAATTAAAAATTATCAAAATTAATTTACTCATTTATATAGAAATTTTCAAAAAACAATTTTCAAAAAACAAAATTGCGGATATTAAGCCCGAATATCTTTATCTTTAAATAAATCAGCCGTGGCTAATAGTAACTCCCGCAAAGTTTGTTTTAATTGACGTTCTTGTTTAGCTATTGCTGAACCTGCTTCTGCTAACTTCTGTTCTAACAGTGAGTATTTTTCCTTTACTTGTAAAGTAATAGATTCAGCTTGTGGATGGGATTTATCATACCATTGTTTTGCTTCATTCAAATAATCTTGTACTTCTTGATTGCTTCCGCTATAACGTGCAAATAAATTGGCTCGGACAATTGCTAATTGTGCTTGTAATTGTGCATAACGTTTTGTTAATAATCCCACTTCTTCACTATCTTTAATAGAATTAATTGCTGAATTAATAGCAATTTTTGTATCAACAGATTTATCTTGACTTGTTTCTACTATCTTTGTAAAAATTCTTTCAATTTCAGTTTGTAGTTTTTCTTCCTCTTGATCTAATTTTGCTTGTAACTGCTTTATTTCTGCCTGAGTTTGAACGATATTTGAGTGTTTTTTCAGATTTATCGCTTCCATAGCACCTTCAATTGAAGCTACTACCCCTTCCTTAACTTCACTGCTTTTCTCTTGTAAATTATCAATGACAGTAGAAACAGCATCATTAACTAAATTACTCAGTTCATGAGAACCTTCTTGAAATTCAGAACTGACTTGAGAAACAGCAGATTTGACAATTTCTCGAATGCGTTCGGACTTTAATTGTCCCGTTTCTTTAGCTTGACGTAGATCTAATTGAATTTGTTCTTTAATGTTCTTATTCATGGCTATATTTAATGAAGATATCACGCAATACTTATATTCAGTATGGTAAAATATTTTTGTTATTAACACTCCCTAAAGATAGAAAATCATATCTATCTCAAGGTAGTATATTCAACGACTAAAAGTCGCTACTACACAAGCAAAATCCGCCGACACGGACTCAGGAATGAGAAATTTTTAACCCACCCAGGTGGGTTTTGTCTGTATAGTCGGGAATTTTATTCACCAGATTTCTTAGTTAAATGTTGCCAATTTATGAAATAATTAATATTGATCAATAAATAAATTTTAAATTATGTGGCAAGTAAATATCACTTGTGATGATCAATCTTGGAAAGTTTCTGGTGTGGAATTTAAGAAAATAGCAGAAAATTACAAAAGTGAATTAATTGGTTCTAAAAAAATGCCCGACGGAAAACGCATTATGTCTTATAAAATTGAAGATATCAGCGAAGCCGAGGCTTTTGCAGAAGAATGTACAAAATTTGTCGGTTTTACAGGAGATTTTGCATCTTTATGAAAAAAATGGTAACAAAAATGCTAACATTGATATTATTCACTTTTTGCTTGTGGATAATTAATTCTACTTCACCAGTTAACGCCTTAAATACTTCTCAAGGTGCAGAAATTTTTGATTTCCATTGTGCTGGTTGTCATATTCATGGAGAAAACATCATTAGACGTGGTAAAAGTTTAAAAAAGAATGCACTCAAAAGATATAAAATGGATTCTTTGGAAGCAATTACAGCCATTGTCACCAATGGTAAAAATAATATGTCAGCTTACAAAGAAAGATTGACAACAGCGGAAATTCAACAAGTTGCAAATTATGTTTTGGAACAAGCAGAAAAAAACTGGAAATAACAATATAAAAACTATGATTTTACCTCAAGAAAGCTATTTACAATTTACCCCGGATTTGAAAATTTGCCGAATTTTAAATGGAATGTGGCAAGTTTCGGGAGGACATGGACGCATTAACCCTAAAACTGCGATTGATTCCATGTTTCAATACGTAGATTCTGGTTTTACCACTTGGGATTTAGCAGACCATTATGGACCAGCAGAGGACTTTATTGGTGAGTTTCGTCGTCAATTAATCGCAACTCGTGGAGAGGAAGCTGTAAATAATATTCAGGCTTTTACAAAATGGGTTCCTCGTCCTGGGAAAATGACGAAAAAATTGGTTGAGGAAAATATTGATATCTCTTTGAGAAGAATGAATGTTAAATCATTGGATTTAATGCAGTTTCACTGGTGGGAATATCGAGATCCTAATTATTTAGATGCTCTCAAATATATGGTAGAATTGCAAACAGAAGGTAAAATCAAACATTTAGCTTTAACTAATTTTGATACGGAACATTTGCAAATTATTACCGCAGCAGGAATCAAAATTGTTTCTAATCAAGTGCAGTTTTCTCTCGTAGACAGAAGACCACAGGTAAATATGGTTAATTTTTGTCAAGAACATGATATTAAATTGTTTACCTATGGTACTATTTGTGGTGGTTTGTTATCAGAAAAATATTTGCAAAAACCAGAACCTAAAGGCTTAGAAATAAATACCACCAGCTTGAGAAAATACAAACAAATGATTGATAATTGGGCTGGTTGGGGACTATTTCAAGAGTTACTAAATACCTTAAAAACCATTGCTGATAAACATCAAGTGAGTATTGCTAATGTGGCTGTAAATTACATTTTAAATCAGCCAGCAGTGGGGGGTGTAATTGTCGGCGCTAAATTGGGAATTGCAGAACATTTGTCAGATAATGCTAGGGTGTTTGGTTTCAATTTAGATGCAGAAGATATCGGGAAAATAGATGCAGTTTCTCAACATTCGCGGGATTTATATCAATTAATTGGTGATTGTGGAGATGAATATAGACGATAATTGAATAATAACATCCCCGACTTCTTTGATATTATTGTCAATATATTATAGATCTATATTAGAAGTTGGGGATCTAAACACTACTATCGCATACTTCACCGCAAAAATCGGACAGTTTCCCCCCAATATCACTTTTTTGAGAAAGATATGGACAAGAATACCACTATTGTTTATATTAATAACCTGTACTGATCATAAAAATAAGGAAATAATTTTGACTACATTTGCTAGTTATAAATCAACAGCATCTAAGTGGATTACTATATTTGATTCACCTTTTTATCCAGATTACTTAGATGAGGCTAAAATACTTTATGAAAAAGTACAAATACGCTTTATAGAACTTGTTGATAAAGCACAAACTTCCACAGAATTACTAGAAATTATCACCAAAGAGCCTACTTCTTTGCGAATTCAATTACTCAGAATCTTTCGTAGATACGTCTCTCCAGATACATCAGTTGAAATGACTAAAAAGAAAGGTGACATTCCTAATATTATCATAAACTTTAGTGATAAATTTCGTCCGATAGAGGAAGTTAAACAAAATTTGCAAAGCCGTCCTATACCTGATGAAATTCTCATGGCACTTCTTTTTCAACATAAGGGAAAAGGAGAAAAAGGGTATGATTTAACAGAAAGTTTTTTCTTATGGTTTAACAAGGTATTTAGCCAAAATTATTCTATCCAAGGACCAGTTCGTGGGGGGAAAGATGTCATGTTGCATAAGGCTTTGAATAACTTTCCATCTCAAATTCCTGCGGATATGTTAATTTCTCGCTTAGATGGTACTCCATTAGTAGTTGGATTTGCTCGTTATGACTCCGACAGAGGAGGTTCTCAAGAAGATGATAGAATAGGAGGAAATCGAGATAAAATCACAGAAATTTTGGGTTATGCTAAGACATACAATTTACCATTAAAAGTATTGATGCTGAATGATGGTCCTGGATTACTTCTAGGTTCTATGTGGAATGATTACGCTAACTTAGAAAAATATGGACAAAGTAGAGTGATGGTTTGTACTTTGAAAATGTTAGACGAGAGATTTACACAAAGCTGGTTAGATAGTTAAGTTTACTATGCCAATTTTTGATGATTTGATCAGAAATTAACTCTAAATTTTCTGATTCTTCAATATACAAGTCTAAGCCTGTTTTTAAAATTCTACTAACGTCAATTAAGTTTATTTGTTTATATTTACAACCATCATTTTTACCATTAACAAAATCACCCATTACTTCACTACCATTAACTAACCGTTGAATTATAGTATCAATAGATAATGGAGAATTATCAATACCTATCCATTTTCTACCTAATTCTTCAGCTACAGTTAGAGTAGTTCCACTTCCCGCAAAGGCATCTAAAACAATATCTCCTAGATTTGATGAAGCCATAATTATCCGTTTGATCATCTCTGAATTTTTCTCCGTTGGATAACCAGTGATTTTAATATTTTGATTGTGAGCGTCTTTAAAATCAAGCCAAATGTCTTGAATTGAAATCCCCTGACTATTATCTAAATATACTTTTCGTCTAGGATTACCTGTTGAAGACCAATATATTTCCCCTCTTGCATCCATTTCATCTAATGTTTCTGGTGTATATTGCCAATGTTTACCGGGAGGTGGTAAAATACCCCTCCAAGGTTGACCACTTGCTCCTTTTCTTACCCCTGGAGCATGAATAGGAACTTTTTTATATAGTCTTCCTGTTCCTTCTTCCACATATTGATATTCTTTTTTAATCGAGTCTTCTGTCCAAGCTTCAAAAGGTTGATTCCATACATAATTATCTGTTTTTGTATAAAAAAGAATAAAATCAGCAACATTACCATATTGTTTGCGTGTATAGTTTTTAGGATTACATTTTTTTCTCGTAATCCAATTACGAAAATTTTTAACTCCAAAAATTTCATCCATGATAATTTTTATAGGAAAAGCCATTTTTTCATCTAAATGTAGATAAATAGAACCTGCTTCTGATAGAATTTCTCTGATTAAAATTAGACGTTGACGCAAAAATTCTAAATATTCTGCACCTTCCATGAGATCATGATAAGCATGATTGCTATTACGAGACTCAAAACTGCTACCTGTGGAGTATGGAGGATCAATGTATACTAAGTTAATTTTTCCGGCAACATTCTCATTATTTAATAATGTGCGAAGAACGTTTAAATTATCGCCATATATTAATTGATTTCTAGGATATCCTTCAACGCTAATTATATGATTTAAGTTAGCTGCCTGAATTTTCAATATATCTTCTACAGGCATTTTTCCTTCATATTCAATTCGGAAAGATGTTGTATTTTGTTTGTGATTACGTCCATTTTTACTAGGTATTCCCGTTGCCATATTGTTTAAAATTTTGACTTTTTTATAATTATACTATTAAGATACTTTGTGATCAACATGGCTTTTTTGTGTCTCGCAATCTTTCGTAGAGATCCCACTCGCGGAGCGTGCCGAAGGCATAGGGTAGTCGCTAAGGAGCAAAGACGCAAAGGAACATGAGCCTAAGCGTTGCGCGACCTAGTAATCGCAAACTTTCCCCCAAACATCACTCTAACTATCAAAAATGACTAACAAAACTATTCCCAATGGCTACCTCCGTAAAGTCCATCATATCGCTTTTAATATCCAAAATATGGCAGCATCTCGCTATTTTTACCATTAGGATCAATTTTAGCACCTAGCCTAAATTTTTCTGAATTTTATCTGATAATAAAACTAGTCTCCTCAAGCAAAACCTATGGAAACCCTCACTTTAAACATACCTCCCGCAGTAAATTTAACAGATGAGCAGTTTTATCAACTTTGCATTGCCAACGAACCTTGGCAATTAGAACTTACCCAAACCGGAGAATTAATTATTATGCCCCCCACAGGTGGAGAAAGCGGAATTATAAATGCTAATTTAAGTACAGATTTAGGTTTATGGAATCGTCAAACTAAATTAGGTAAAGTATTTGACTCCTCCACCGAATTTAAACTACCCAGTGGTGCATATCGCTGTCCTGATGCAGCTTGGGTAAAACTAGCACGTTGGGATGCTTTAAGTCAAGAAGAAAAAAAACGGTTTCCCCCCCTTTGTCCTGATTTTGTGGTGGAATTGCGATCAGAAACGGATAGTTTAGAAAAATTACGCACTAAAATGCGAGAATATCAAAATAATGGGGTGCTTTTAGGTTGGTTAATTGATCCACAAACACCCTTGGTAGAAATTTATCGTTACGGAAAAGATGTAGAAGTTTTAAATTTTGATTTTGACAACCCACCCAGACTTTCTGGTGAAGATATTTTACCAGGCTTTATTCTCAATTTGCAGATAATTTTAAATCCATAGATTCTAAATTTCGGGATCATGATTTCTCAAAAAAATATTCCCAATGGCTACCTCCGCAAAGTCCATCATATCGCTTTTAACGTCCAAAATATGGCAGCATCTCGCCATTTTTATGGTCATATTTTAGGCTTACACGAACTCACAGGAGACGAAATACCAGAAACATTAATAGAACTTGTCCATGCTGGTAAAGTCGCTAATTTCATCACTCCTGACGGCACAATTATAGACTTATTTGCAGAACCAGAATTATTACCACCAGATCCAGATCCCAGCAAGTCTTTTACTAGAGCATATCATCTAGCCTTTGATATTGCTCCAGAATTATTTGATCAAGCCGTTGCTGTGATCAGAGATAATAATTTAGTCATTGCTTATGGTCCGGTTTCCCGTCCCACAGGTAGAGGGCTGTATTTTTATGACCCCGATGGGTTTATGATTGAAATTCGTTGTGATCCTCATTAAATGCGAACATGGAAAAAGTTTTAAAAGTTCTTAACGACGTAATTACTAACCCACCAATTCCCCACGAACCCCATAAACAATCTTTAAAAAATTGGGCTATGTATTGTTTACGGGATAGAGGTTTTATAGTTATTTTTGCCCAAAATGCTGATTTTGCTGTCCAGTTTAAAAACGGAGAAAAGTTCTATTTTAGAGTTACCAATAATGCCGATAATTTAGATAATAGTATTAACTGGATTGTTTGGGATAGCACCACCAAAACAACCAGCTTCATTCCTCAGTCCTAGTTAATTATTACAGCCCGCTATACAAGTATTTGATTTTACTATAATTTCCATATTTCTGAGGAAGAGAGGGTAAAAGGAAAAACTTTTGTGACTGTAATGGGGTTTTTAAAGCCTCTCCCCCCGTGGGGGAGATGTTGACCAGAGGGGTTTTTCTGTAAACTAAGGACTTTCCAAACAACCTCTTAAATTTAGTCTGGGTTGGCTGGTAAACTAGCGAATAGCTGTTTAACTAACTGCTGAGTTTTATTTTCTAAATTTTGCCATTCTACATCACCATATTCGTCAATTAAGTTGGGATCAATATCAACTGCCCCCCGCTCTGGACTATAATTGAGAAAACATATTTGATAACACAAATCCCATAAGTCTATATTTACTCGTTCCTGTTGATTTTCCAAAAGTAAATGATATCCTGGATAAGGCATTGGCAAACTAGCAAGAGTTTCTTTAATTTCCTCTACTTGTGTTGGTGTTGCGGTTTCCATTTCCCGCACCAACTCAGTTACTAAAGACTTTGTTTCATCACTTGTGTTAGCAGGCCAGGTCAGTACATCTTGGTAAGTCCCTTGCCAATTGGATGTATCAAGCTGCTTACGAATATTATCAATCACACGAATAAAAGCAGGTTGCATCAAGATTTCAGCTTGCTGCCATGAGGTATAATTAGTGATTTTAGGTAGCATTCCTAGTCAATGGGGATACTGATAGTAAAATTAAGGATTTTGTTTGATGAAAGAATTGTACTTTTAATTTAAATCTTTTCTCAAGATACCTGATCTCAGGGGAGGAAATTGGGAGATATTGACTACTATGGGTAAAATTAGCTTATAAAGCTGGGGAGGGAAATTATGATAGGTAAATTGCTAGATCATCGCTACCAAGTCATTCGCATTTTGGCCACGGGAGGATTTGGTCAAACCTATATTGCCCAGGATACCAGAAGGCCAGGCAATCCCATCTGCGTGGTTAAGCACTTGAAACCTGCCAATTCTGACTCTAATATCTTTACTACTGCTAAACGGCTATTTCACAGCGAAGCAGAAACTTTAGAAAAATTGAGTAATCATGACCAAATCCCCAGACTTTTAGCTTATTTTGACGAAAATCAAGAATTTTTTCTAGTCCAAGAATTTATTGACGGCCACACCCTCCAGGAAGAACTTATCCCCGGACAGCCTTGGAGTGAAGCCCAAGTCATACAAATGTTGTTGGAAATTTTGCAGATTTTAGAGTTTGTTCACCAAGAAGGTGTAATTCACCGCGACATTAAGCCAGATAATATCATTCGCCGCGCCGCTGATTATAAATTAGTTTTAGTGGACTTTGGTGCAGTTAAACAATTACGTTCACCCCTGGTGACAGTAGGTGGACAAAAAACTGCTACTGTAGCTATTGGTACTCCTGGATATATGCCTACGGAACAAGGTCAAGGTAAACCCCGTCCTAATAGTGACCTTTACGCTTTGGGAATTATCGCTATTCAAGCATTAACAGGAGTATCTATTACCCAATTACAAGATGACCCAGATACAGGGGAAATTAACTGGCAGCATTTAATACCTGTTAATTCTGATTTAGTAGCCATTTTAACAAAGATGGTGCGTTACCACTTCAAAGAACGCTATCAAACAGCAACGGAGGCTTTACAAGCTTGTCAAGAATTGGTGAATATCATCCCAGAATTTTCCCAAACCTCCCTAGCTCCTAAGATTATTTATCAATCTCCTCAAGTTATATCTTCAAGATTGACACAAAAAACAATGGCGGTTTCTCCCGCTAATCATATTCCTTCTTCATCTCTTCCTGAACAATCTTTTCCCCAAGATACCAATAAACCCGATCCTTTACCTTTATTAATTGGTATATTACTAGCGGGTGGTGTCGCGGCTTTATTTACAAATATATATCCCAATTTTAAAAATTTAACTGTTAATTGGACGGGAGAAAATAGCAAATTAATAAGTAAATGCTTGGCTGTAGTTACGGCTGATTCTAATATTCGTTCTGAACCCAGCGCTATCAATTCTGATAATATTTTGAAAACTTTGGGTGTGGCCAGTGAGTTTGAGGTGACGGGTAAGCAGACAAAGCGAGGTTGGGTAGAACTTAAACTTTCTTCTGGCAGGTTGGTCTGGGCCCATTCTGATGTCATTTCTAATCGTGAAAGCTGGATTTCTTGCCGTCGTGACCAAGGTTTGGCTATACAAACTGTAGATGATATTCCTTTAATTACATCCCGGCCAATTCCTTCAGTTCCGGCAAAATCTGTGGTGGTAAATCCCACAGCAAAGCCTTCTTTAAAGCCTTCTTTACCCGCTACTCAAGATCAGGTGAAAACGGTAGATAAAGCCAGAGAAAAGCTTGAATCAGGAGATTTACAAGGAGCAATTTCTCTGCTCAAGTCAACATCGGGAAATGCTGTTTCTAGTATTAAACAAACCGTTGATACTGTCAATCAATGGCAAAGTGATTGGGCAAAAGCAGAAGCTTTAGCTAATGATATTAATAAGGCAATTGATAATGGTAAATGGGACGAGGTTTTAGCTTATCGAAACCAACCAGAAAAGCTGCCTAATATTAAATATTGGCGGGATAAAATAGAACCAATGTTTAAACAAGCTGCTGAAAATGTCGCTAAACAAGCATTACCTAAAGAACATAAACCAAATCCTTCAGAAACACCAAAGAATGGGGTTTAAAATCCTGTATCTACAACTAACATCCCCTGTTGATTTAGTTATTTAGAAGCACTAACACTGATTCTTGTCACCAGGGTTATTAATATTTTTCTCAGCATTAAACTTAGGTGTTTCAGTGGTGTCTATACAAGCAAATCTGACTCTCATAACCCTGATTTTATCACCATCTGCAATTTGTTTAACTTGGTATTTTTATTCTATAGAATCATTAAAAGATTGGTTATCCTGAATTACAATAAATTGACTAGGTTCAGTAATTTTTAATTGGTTTATCTGTCCTTGTTTTTGGGGTACAACATTAATAATCTTGACATTTTTACCTTGTATGGAAATAGGATTAGGAGCATCAGGTATTTGATTAAAAATCTTTTCTGGTATAATTAATTCATAAATTTTCTTGTCTTCTCCTAAAAGTTTAAAAGATTCAACTTCACCCTTTTTAGTCCAGCCATTAATTTTACCTGAAATTTCTAATTTACTGGGACTGTCAGGTTTATAGTTAGGAGGACAATAAAAATCAACAGAGCCTATAGAATTTTTTTCAGGGAACGTCGCACATTTTAAAACTTGCTCGGTTCTTTCAGAAATCTTAATTATAGTAGTTTAACTTAAGAATGAGACAAAAAGAGTATAAGATTGAAGAGAGAAGGT